>QMWT01000134.1 GCA_003661775.1 Thermoprotei archaeon | reverse complement strand
TTATCCATTCAACACACTCATCGAAATCATTAACTTTTGGAACAACAAGAAACACCATCTCAACATGACCACCTAGATCTAGTATCCTTCTAGCATTGCGGAAAACAACCTCGTGGTCTACACCTGGAAGAATATTCTTCGACATAGATGGACAGCCCTTGATGTCTATACTCCACCCATCAACACCCGCATCTGTAACGAGGGTCTCTAACGCTCTCAGCGTCAAGTACCCGTTAGTCACCATCATGGCGTAGAAACCGTGTTTCCCTGCTTCGGTGAATAGATCCACTAGATAATCGAAGTGAGTAGAAGGCTCGTTGAAGCTCGCTGAGAATCCCTCATCACCATTGAGTACGGCTCTCTTGATCAACTCTCTTGGCTCAGTCACCGGGTCCTCGCTTTCGGGTCTACGGAAGCTTATAGCGCTATTCTGACACCATGGACAATAGAAGTTGCACCCCCAATTAGAGAACGTAAGAGCTGTGCTATTAGGCCAGTAATGGAATAGAGGTTTTATCTCTATAGGTCTACTCTCAACCGCGCTAAGCCTACCATAGCCAAGGTGGTAGAGAACTCCATCGATATTCGTATAGTTACCGCATAAACCTCTTGCTCCTGGTCTTAAAATGCACCTACGCTCACATACTCCGCATCTCAGCAACTTTCTCTGAGGATCTATAATATCGAAGAGCCTTGCTCTTCGAAAACTCACTGCGTTACCCCAAGAGGTTAGAGTATGTAGCGGGCTTTCATCCTCTTAATCTTCTTATTTGACAGCTCGTAGGGGTAAGGAAATCTTTTGGGGTTTTACCTCGTAACAAGAAGTTTACGACTGTTTGAGCAACCCTAATCCCAGTTTCTACCATCGCTTCATAGGTATATCCTGCTATGTGTGGTGTCAGAACGACATTCTCCGGATCGATAAGAGGGTGATCCTTGGGTAAAGGCTCCTGCTCAAAGACATCGAGCGCTGCTCCAGCAATCCACCCCTCCCTAAGAGCCCTAACAAGAGCTCGAGTGTCGATGACCTCGCCACGCGCGATATTCACTATTATGGCTCCTCTCTTCATCTTCCTCAATCTTTCTTCGTTCACTAGGTGTCGTGTTTCAGGAGTTAAAGCTATAGCGAGGATCACTATGTCCGACTCCTGTAGAAGATCGTCGAGTTCTCTATACTCAATTCCTAGGGCTAGTTCCAGTTCTACCTTACGTCTCCGGCTCCAGTAGATGATGCGTGTATCGAATGCTCTGAACAGCTTCGCGATGAGTGAACCTATGCGACCCATACCTACTATACCAACTGTTTTACCCCATAGACTTGACGTTAACAGTTCCCGAGGTGCAGGACCGGAGTCCCATCTTCTTGAAACTATGTAACTATGCGCTTTCACTAGTTTCCGAAGCAGTGCCAAGGTTAATGCTAGTGCGTGCTCCGCTACTGCGTAGGCTATGGGGTCGGCTACACGTGCTACACATACTCCTCTTTCCTCGCAAGACCTTAGATCGATATTCTCGAAGCCGCTGCCATGAAGAACTATTAGTTGTAGCCTAGGTGCGCACTGAAGAAGCTCACTATCAATTCTATGAAGAGGTGTAACTATGAGCGCATCAGCATCAGCAAGTTCTTTACAAAACCATTCTCTGGGCGGTATCCTGCCCTCGGTATAGATCGCAACTTCTAGCCCGCTCTTCTCTAGATACTCCACCGCTGCTCTATGTATCTTTGTAGCGAGAACAACCTTCACGAGGCTTCACCTTCATATAGTGCGCGTTATTCAGTAGCGCTATCTATAGGATGGGGGATGGTAAGGGTTAAGCTTATTGCCTATAACAAACCTATCGTAGGCGATGATCCACGAAGGTTGGTGGTGCTAGCAGTTAAGGTCTCTAGCGGTAAGCTTCATGAACGTGATTGGTCTCACTACCTCTCATCATACTCCGAAAAAGATGTGCACGAACACTTAGTCAAGGCTTCTCGCTATCCTGTAGTTTTAGAGCATATAGTTTTCACATTTCTTATCGAGGATATATCGCGCGTCACAAGCCATCAGCTAGTTAGACATAGGCTTGCCACCTATACACAAGAGTCGCAACGCTATAGCGAGAGCTACATAAAACAAGCCTTTGAATGTCTCAGATACTACGGCGCTGAGAAACTAGAGGATGCACTTAGACTCTGCACGGAAAATCTCAAGATCGCTGTATCATGCCTAGAGAGAGCATTCATCATACCTCGCGACATGCTATCAAATGACAATGTGCTACGGAAGTACATAGAGGAGCTCTTGAGAACCCTCTTCAAGTATTACGAACTACAGAAACACGGAGTAAGGTTAGAGGATGCACGGTTTATAATCCCCCAAGCTGTGAAAACGCGGATCCTAATGACCGTGAATCTACGCGAGCTGCTTCACATAGCATGTCTCAGATTGCGACCTGAAGCCCAGTGGGAGATAAGAGATGTGGTCGAATCCATGATTCGCGAGGCCGAGCGTATAGTCCCAGAGATAAAGCC
>QMWT01000133.1 GCA_003661775.1 Thermoprotei archaeon | reverse complement strand
GAAGACTTATTGAGGAGGATAACCCAGATGATAGCTAGGAAGTGAAAGCTTGGCCATCCAGCCTGTTCCAGTTGTCAGGAAGGTTACTTTCGGGAAAATTCAGGCCATAATCCATGAGATAGTTAGGCATATTGATAAGGATGGGAGATATGTGTATAGATGCACCTACCACCTAACAGACTACGAGGTAACTCCCCCCATCAAGACGGGGACAGCATGGTGCTTCTTCAAGGAGCCTGAGATAACCCCTGAGGAGAGGAGGGGGAAGACCCCTGAGCAGATAAGAAGGCTTTGGGCTAAGAAGTTCGTTCAGAATCTCAAGAACGCCCTCGGAGAAGCTGTGAAGCAGTATAAAGCCAATAGGGATGTCTTCAGGCTCTGAAAAAGCTTATATATGATCTCAAAAAACGGGGCCAAAACTTAATTATCATGAGTTTAGACCTTAGTTTGAGGTGGGAATAGTTGAGTTCAAACCCTAGACATAAATCCAGATCGAGAGGTAGTGCTATGGCCCCAGCGGTATCTCAGGATCTGCAGAACCTAGCGACGGAACTTCAGGAGGAGATAAACGCCCTTATAGGGGAGACCGTTAGGTTCGTCTTAGCATTTGATGATGAGGAGGCTTGCGAGAACTGCAAAGCCTTCAAGGAGAAGGTTGAACCGAGGGTTAGGAAAATTATAAGGATTAGCCAGAGGATGGAGAAGCTAGGAGGGGGTGTGGGCTAGATGGCCGTGAGTCCTAGAGAGATAATCAACAACCTAGTCTCAAACCCGCCGATCCCGCAGACCCTGAAGTTTGGCAAGATCACTGTAAAGATCCACAACTATGAGATAACCGTGCAGATGTTCGATTACACGGTCTATAGGATAGCCTATCATCTAGAAGACGAGGAGACAAGCCCGCCTAGAAGAACTATGGTTTCGTGGATCTTCGTATCGGCCCCAAGGATCTCTGATGAAGAACTTGAAGGGAAAACAGCGGCCCAGATAGAGGATCTGTGGAAGAGGAGGTTCATGGAGAACCTTAATCAAGAATTCAGGGCGGCCGTGAACATCTATTTGGCCAACAGGGCCCTCACAAGAGGCTAGCTGAAGGGGGTCTGAGATGGAGAGTTATGTCATAGTCGTTAAGGGGAAGGAGGTCCCTGTCCCTAAGCTGTCTTACGAAGATGTAGCGGACCTCATTGTGGACTGGCGAGTGGGAGGGGTAACAGACCCCTTAGGCCAGCTTATAGATTGGCTATGGAACAACATAAAGGGTTTCTTAGAGACCATATCCAACAGCCTCCATTCTGCGATAGATTCCGCAGTTACCGCAATCACCTCAGGAATAGAAACAATAATAGAGGGGGCTATGTCAGCGATAACGGCTGCGATAGATGCTGTAAGTTCAGGCTTGGAAGCCCTCATAAATGGTATCGTGGGTGCTATTGAAGGGGTATCGACTTTCATAGGGTCCGCCATAGATTCCGTCCTCGGCTTCATAGGGAGCATAGGGGAATCCATACTCAACGCCATCAGTAGCGTAGTATCCTCAGTAATCGATGCGATATCTTCTGGAATCGCAACCATAGGCGAGGTCATAGGCGGAATAGTCTCAACAATCACCTCAGCAATAGGTGGCATAGTAAACACGATCTCAGGCATACTACAAGGCATAGCAAACTCGATAATGTCAGGTCTAGCGAGCTTGGCAAACACAGTATCTGGAATAATCTCTGGAATCGTCTCCACGATAACGGGACTGTTCAGCCAGTTGGCCTCAGCCTTAGGTGGCTTAGCCTCCACGATAGGTTCCATGATCTCCTCAGCCTTCTCACAGCTCTCAGGGATGATCTCAGGGCTGATAGATACCGTTGTCTCGACCATGAGAGACTTGCTCTCCGGTCTCGCAGATGCGATATCTGGGCTAGTATCCCAGATAATGGATGGCATCTCAGGACTAGTCTCCATGATCTCAACAGCCCTCTCAGAGTTCATAAACACGGTAGTGAACACGATAAGCGGAATAATATCGGACATACTAGATGCGATAACATCAGGGCTGACTGAGCTAGGCCAGATGTTCTCCGACGCATTCTCAGGGGTTTACTCGTTCTTCGCATCAGTATTCGAGCAGATAACAGCAAACCTAGTTCAGCTAGGCCAATACTTTACTGGATTTATTAATGCGATAGCAGAGTTTGGAGGAAAGATATGGGACGCACTCTCCAAGATAGGGGAGGCATTAACCAACTTTGCAGACTGGATAGCTGCTGGCTTGAGCAAGGCGTGGGAGGGGCTGGTGAAGGCTCTAGAGCCAGTATGGAAGCCAGTAACCGAGTTCTTCGACTGGGCATATAGCACTTTAGGCGACTTCTTCACCAAGACCGTGCCAGAGTTCTTCACAAAAACCGTTCCTGAGTTCGTGGATCAGGTGGTTAAATTCTTTACGGGAGACGTGCCAGAGTTCTTCTCAAGCCTGTGGAGCGGGTTGGTGGAATTCACCAGACCCATCTGGGAGCCGTTGGCAGGCTTCTTCGAGG
>QMWT01000132.1 GCA_003661775.1 Thermoprotei archaeon | reverse complement strand
TAGGGAGGATGTTAAGAAGGCTATAGGGCTGTTCCCAGCCAATATAGAGTTTAGATGGGATAGCGACTTCGAGAACTTCCTAGCGAAGGAGAAGAGGCGTAAGAAGATTAGGAGGCAGGACACTATAGAGTACTATAAGAAGCTATTCAAAGAGAACTTGGAGGGTAAGCAACTGACACCCGAGCTGGTAGACTTCGTCGTAAAGCATAGGAATAAGTGGTTGCGCAATATCTTCAGGCACTACATCCAGTACCTCTACCATAAGAGGAAGATACCCCTCGAAACCTTCGGCTGGGTCATGGAGGTGGTGCCTGCTAGAACCTATGAGGATAAAGTTAAGATATTTAGGATAGATCTGGATCTCCTCAGGAAAACTATGGAGTTCTTGAAGCAGCGGCACGAGCTCTACTACCTGTACTACCTGCTAATGTATTTCTCTGGGATAAGGCTTGAGCATGTGGTTAGGTTGGTTGCTGAGTACAGGCCCGAGGAGGTTGTGTATGTTGATATGATGGATGAGTACACACAGAGGTTGGTCTGTTTTGAGAAGTTCTGCCGCTACTACCTAGGGTATAAGGGGGGTAAACCCTGCGACTGGGTATACTTTCCAAAAGAGTTAGTTGAACTGCTTGAGAGGTATGGAGGTACTAAGAGGGATAGGTCTAAGGTAAGTGACTACGCTAGATACCACAACCTCCTAAGACCTAAGTACTTAAGGAAGCTCCACTGGCAGATAGGTAAGAAGGTGGTTAGGGACAAGGATGTCCTGAGGTTCATCCAGTCACGCTTCGGCGAGCTTAAGATAAGCGAGGAGAGATATGCAGACCTCCTCTCCGACGCAGACGAGGAATATCCGAGGCTCGCGGAAGCACTAAGAAGAGGATTAGAGGACACCGAGTACCTCAAACACCTACTGCTAAACAAAAGAGCGAAAAAGAATCGTTCACCGGCTCATGGCTCATCGAGTTAGTTTAAGATAGTTTGATTTGAACAGAATAAAAAGAAAACTGCAGCTAGTAATATTCGGTTTCAGAAGAACTAATTTTCTACAGACTCTGTAGAGAGTGTATGATTTGATGAAAGCATTCTGGCTTTAGGTAGAGAAGATGAGGGAGATGGTTTTACTTTATGGATTGATGCGTGGTGATATCGATAACCTAAGCGAGATTGCGAGGAGGCTTGGTGTTAGTGTAAACACTGTGTGGAGGTGGGTTAAGGAGTACGAAGCTCAGGGGGTACTGGGTAAAGATAGCAAGTATAGGATATCTAGTACTGTTGATGCTGTAAGGCTGTCTGTTTCATACCTCCTCAAGACCTCTTCATCTATCGAGGAGGTTCTCGAAAAACTCTGTAAGGTGCTCGATGAGGGGTGGGCTGTAACAGGCTCATACGCTCTCTACTACTACGATCTATACTACCTCCTACCACCCAAGCCACCTGTGCTATCCATAGTTGTGCGGAGCGGGGACCTGGGGAAGAGGATGGAGAAAGTATTGGCTCCCATAGCTAAGACATACGGTATCGACCTAGCAATAGCAGTTAGGGAAACGATAGCTCTGGAGAGCGAGCCGCCGTATCCACTGGAGAATCTACCTGTTGCAACAGCTAGAGATGCTCTCCTAGATAGCCTAGAAATGGCGTGGAGGGGTAGGGAGCCCGCGTTCCTAGCTGTGCAGGCATTCTACATGTACTCTCTAGGAATTGAGGATTATCTGGAGCTGGTGGAAAAAGCTGTGGAGTACAGGTACGTAGGTGCTCTAAAGCTCATGAACCTAGCATCTGGGCTTCTGAAAGAGCTTTCACCATCCCAGAAATGGCTCAGCATATACCTCGCAACACGCAGAGCGCTAGGAAGAGCAGTGCAGCCTTCAAAAGTGGATAAGAAGATACTTGACGACATACACTTCGCAATAACGGAGACAGTACTGACAAACGGATTATATACTGAGATAATCTCCAAATTTACGAAGAACCTAGTTAAAGAATGGAAGGGAGAAGGATGTCCACACAGCTATTGAAAGCGTATAGATAGCAGTAGTTTGGGAACCAATTTATTATATACCGTACTTGTGTGTCCATAGATACGCCTTGATGCATTAATGTATTGGTTTGCGTTTGGGACCCTAACCATATTGTAAACGGGATAATATGAAGAGTAATAGAGTAATAACGTAGAGGTAGTGTTGGGTAGAACTACAAAAATAGGTTGAGGGGTGAACAATAAATGCCGCCACCGCAATTAAGATACCCTGAATGGTTTCTGAAGAACATAGTTGATAAGGGGTTAATGAAAAAGCTGGGTGGGAGAATAGCGATAGCTTACGATGACTTATTCGAAGAAGTAGTCTATAGAGCGCACCACAACTCATTCAAGATCACTTTCGCTGATGTCTTCTACAAAGATTTCCTAGTAATTGCAAAAGCTTGTGGGATGAAAAAGAATTTTTGGAGATACTTACCAGAAGGATCAGCAGTAAGATACATGATTGAGAGGAATAAGAAATTCGATAAATACTTGAGGAAAAAGAAGCGGAGACTAGTTGGAGAT
>QMWT01000131.1 GCA_003661775.1 Thermoprotei archaeon | reverse complement strand
CATAAATGTAACCAAATTCTATAGATATGGAATACTCGGAATTCCATTCCCTGCGGTGGACAATGTTACACTAGCGTTTACCGAGACACCCACGATCTTTACGTTAGCTGGAGAATCTGGGTGTGGCAAATCTACACTGGCCAAAATTATAGCGGGGATTGTGAGACCTGATAGAGGTGCTGTACTGTATAGAGGTAAAAATCTATGGAAATTGAATAAACAGGAGAGACTGAGATTTAGGAAAGAAGTTCAGATTATCCTCCAAGATCCTTATGAAACCTTCAATCCATTTGAAAAAGTAGATAACTACCTTGAAAGAACAGCTGTAAGAATAGGAGGGGTTCCTAAAGATAAGAGTGAGGAGTATATCGCTAAAATCCTTAACTTTGTTGGACTAGACTACCACGACGTAGTCAATAAAAAACCACATGAGTTTTCTGGCGGCCAACTTCAAAGAGTCTCGATAGCAAGAGCATTGTTAGCGAACCCTAAGTTCTTGATAGCTGATGAACCAGTATCTATGATCGACGCTTCATTGAGAGTCGAGATATTGAACTTATTCAAAAGGATAAAAGAGGAGAGGAAGGTATCAATACTATACATAACGCATGACCTAGCTACAGCATACTACATCACGGATAAGTTAGCCATAATGTATAGGGGGTCTATAGTTGAAGAAGGAGATGTAGAGACTATTGTAAATAAGCCCCATCATCCCTACACACAGTTACTTATATCATCACTACCTGATTACAGGAAAGGAAGAGAATGGTTGTATGAGGAGGTCAAGATTACAAGTATAGAGGTGAAAGAATTTCTGTTTGCTGGATGCAAATTCCATGATAGATGTCCTTATGCAATGGATATCTGTAAAAGTAGAATACCTCCACGAGTAGAAGTAGAACCAGGGCATTTTGTCTTGTGCTGGTTACACGCTAAAAAATAATTAAGATCATAGAATTGCAAATAGTGTTTTTGACTACAACTTTTACCAAGGACTTGATTTGTATACATGAGAAGCTTTTTAATTAAAATTGTCGTAAATTTCTAAGGTGAAACCTCTTGAGTAAAGGGGTTTCTCTCTGGAAGTTGTGGAACACCTGGGATGTTAGATGCGTTAACTCTATCGTGTTCCTACCCCTCGCCTTCGAGCTTAGGGTAGCTACGTTCTGCCCAGATGCTCGAGAGTACATAGCTGAGTACCGACGGCACGGAGTTAGGCTCGGCGCTCATAGCCCTGACTGCACCGTAGCCTCCCTCCAGCTTGAGCATAGGGGGAACAAGATAGGGGTTCGATTCGGTAAGCCCGACCCTTACATTGTTGTCGGTGAGGTAGAGGCTCTGGATGTCGAAGATGGGTTCTCTGTGGTTCTCGAGACTCTGAATGTGTGGAATGGAAATGGTGTTCTCAGCTACGACCCTACTCGGAACATAGTCTCTTCACTCTACCCCGATAAGGATATGGTTGTAGTTGCCTCCTTTAGCAGAACTCCTAGCTACATAGGTGTATATCCCGATGAGCAAAGTGTGAGGGTCGATCTCGAGACGAAGGGTCACGTAAGTTCAGTACCTAGAGAAGGTTCTGTAGTTGCACTTCAGTACCCTCTAAAGAAAGGTGAAAGCATATATTTCGTTGCGGCTGTAGCTGAGACAATCGAACTTGCTATGAAGAATTTCAAGGAGTTTCTACCAAGAGTTCGAGAGGTTCTGGATAAAGTTTCAGAGGAGTACGATAGAAGACGTGTTAAGGTTATCGGAGGTGAATTTGATGAAAGTGCACAAGCTGTTATAGATGCTATATCGTGGAACACTGTGTGGGATCCCCGCAACAACAGGGTGTATACCCCCGTCAGCCGTGTATGGGCAGTAAGTGAATTCTGGAATGGCTACGTGCTGTTCGAGTGGGACACGTTCTTCAACGCGCTGCTTGCATCTATAGAAGATTGCGAGATCGCGGAGGCTAATATAAAGGCTATTCTTAGCGAGATGCTGCCAAGAGGTGTTGTCCCTAACTACGCATCTGCGCCAAGCAAATATAGAAGAACAGGTGCTTCCGCTGATAGAGCGCAGCCTCCTGTAGCATCCTATCTAGTGTGGAAGGTCTACCTACGCTGTAGAGATCTATCGCTGCTTCGATGGGCCTATCCCTACCTCAAGAGGTTCCACGAATGGTGGTTTAAAGCGAGGGACGGTAACGGTGACGGACTCCTGGAATGGGGTTCCGACCCCATAGGCACAGATCCCTCGAGGCACACGCTGCAGGCAGCAAAGTTCGAATCGGGGCTCGATAACAGCCCTATGTACGACGAGGCTACCTTCGTCAAGGACAAGAACGTTATGAACCTCGCAGACGTTGGTCTCAACAGCCTCTACGCGCTCGATGCACTGGCTCTAGCCATGATAGCCAGGGAGCTGGGTCTAGACGAGGATGCTGAGAGGTTTCTCAGGGAGTACGAGGAGATGAAGAAGAGGATAAACGCTGTTCTCTGGTGCGAGGAGGAGGGCCTGTACCTCAACAAGTTCTGGGATGGAAGGTTCTCGAAGAGGAAGTCACCAGCCTGCTTCTACCCGTTGATAGCCAAGGTACCGGAT
>QMWT01000130.1 GCA_003661775.1 Thermoprotei archaeon | reverse complement strand
TCTCTAAACATATCGAGCCCATGTTGCGCGGCTCTAAGAGACTTATAGAAACCGAATTAGTTGTTATCCCAGGAATAGAATCGAGTTTGGCTCCACTAATAAAGCAGTTCTCACGTACATACCCAGACATCTACATAAAGTCTCATCCAGAGGGCCACGAAGTACATGAACCTCGTGTAAGGATCTACATTTCGCTTTACGACGAGAACCCCGAACGAGGACTCAATGTATGCAACAACGCCTTAAAGAGTCTCATTAATGAAATCCTATCAAAGCTTGGGTCAAGGGTAGAAATAGTAAAGCCTTGCTCTATAACATAGCTAGACCAAACCTAAACATTTAGAAGCCTTTGAAGATCCCTATTCAAGCAACTTCTTTAGTCGATCTCTAAAGCCCTTTCTTTCTCCAGACTGTGTAAGAGATCGAAGTGGCATCTCTTCGAAACGATCGCCTATTTCGAAGATTACCCGCGCTGTAGCACCCTTATATCGAGCAGCCCTTGATGCTAACAACCGTAGCTCGTCAATAGTAGCATGATCTAGGGGCTCTCCTCTTTGCCCTGACTCTTCCCATCTCCGATATACTTCCTCAAGAATTTTTCTAACTTCTGGATCGCCGTAGAAAGCAGCTTTAGCGTAAACGTTGGGGTTGCACTCTACATACATCTCTATCTCGCGGATCAGCTTCTCACGCTCCATGATCCGACCAAAATACCCTTTACAACAAAGTTATTAACTCTTTGCTTTAACTACAGCAATACGCGCTGGCTTTGCTTTCTTAGCTTGAATAAGGTCCTCAATTTTCCTCTTGAATTCCCTTAATGCTTGTACGTTCCATTCATGCACACTCCTTCTTCTCTTATCTATTGGTATCCCAAGATCGTGTGCTAGTTCTTCACTTATTCCGGCCTCTCGAAGCTCTCCTAGACTGAACCCTCTACCAACTCGAGTACCCGGGTCTACACCTGCGAACTTGAGGAGCCTAGGCTTCTTTACTATTGGCGCAGGCACTTCCACTACAATACAACATCTTTCTTCAGCACTCATTGTGAAACCCTCGCTGAGTATGGAGCCCTAGGAATAAAAGTTTTCAAATGGCAGGACAGTGTATCGAAAAGTGATACCTTCGTTTGAGGCCGAGAGCTTGAAATCACAGCGAACACGCGGTTATGGTACAGAGCGTGAGCTCGTACGGAAGTTATGGAAGATGGGTTTTGCCGCTATAAGAGGCCCCGCAAGTGGAGCCAAGGTTAAGCGTGGCGTGTATCCAGACGTTGTTGCAATACGCAGCGGCCTCGTGCTCGTGTTCGAGGTCAAATACCGTAAGAAAATTGAGACCATCTACCTACCTCGAAACCAAGTTGAAAAAATGTTGGAATTCGCTAGGCGTGCGGGAGGCATCGCATTGATAGCCATAAAGATCTCTGAGCTGCATGACTGGCGGATCGTACCCGTTGAGAAACTCGAGCTTGTTGGCGATAAATTCCGTATATCGCGAAGAGTTATCGAGGAGAGCCCAAGACTCGACGAATACATATCGTCCATGATTATGCGTACACTCGACGAATATCTAGAGCATCCCTATGATGCACACCTAAACAATAAACAGCATAGCGAGAACTAGACGAGTTTGATCTCAATCTCAAACCCTAGTTTCTCCAGTCTTCTTCTAAGTTTACGAACTTTGCGGCTTATTGCAGATGTATAGAGCATTCTTGGAACTGATAACACAACGTTATGATTCTCAATCTCAACATCGGCATAGGGCAGAATCTTCTTCACAAGATCGAGTATCTTCTCCTTGACAACATCTTTCTGAATTCTTTTCACTGGCACTACAACTGTTTGTTCACCGAAGGTGTATATCTCATATTCTAGCTCACCAGTCAAGAAGTCTCTCACCTCTACAACAGGTCTAGCCAGCTCAGCCTCCCTCAAACCTGTTGGAAGCTTCACGGTCATAGAGACATCGTATACTTTAGCCACTCTACCACGTTCTATAAATATTACAGTATCGATGATGCTGGGTATCATTCCTAAATCTACTCGACCAAGGAATCTCTGAATAGCATCTATCGGAGAGGTAGCATGTACAACACCTATCATTCCTATCCCCGCAAGTCGGAGGTCTACATAGATCCTGAAGTCCTCATCATTACGCATCTCGTCGAATACTGTATAGTCGGGTCGGCTGAGCAGCAGTATATCATGGAGCTCTTCTGACGATGCATACGCTTTCGAATATTGTGATACTATAGGTGGCAATCTCATGTCACGTGGAGCTTCTATTGTTTTCACAATTTTGCCCTTACGACTATAGTACTCCGCAAGTGCTTGCGCAAACGTAGTTTTACCCATGCCCGGCGCACCAGCAATAAGAATCCCTTCAGCACGTTCTTCGAGCCTACGAAGGAGTTTTTCAGGCAGATTATAGTCCTCGAGCCTCAGCTTGACTATAGGTCTCGCTATAGTGACCTCATACCCATTGCCTACGGGAGGCATCACTATAACAATCCTGTAGTCACGAAGCTGTACTATCATAGATCCAGACCGCTCTACTTCTATAGAACCTTCACCTGCCTTTGCATGCGATACTA
>QMWT01000129.1 GCA_003661775.1 Thermoprotei archaeon | reverse complement strand
GGCTCTGAAAATGCTTCGCGATGGTATGCGCAACAAGCATTAGAAGCTAATTGTGCATTTGTAAACTGCATACCCGTATTCATAGCATCAGACAAAGAATGGCAAGAGAAATTTAAAGAAAAACGGCTACCATTAGCTGGAGACGATGTAATGAGCCAAATTGGAGCCACAGTTCTCCATAAAACAATAGTAAAGCTATTAGTTGACAGAGGAGTAATCGTCGATGAAAGCTACCAGTTAAACGTGGGAGGAGACACAGACTTCCTAAACATGCTAGAGAAAGAAAGATTAAAATCAAAAGAAATAAGCAAGACATCAGCCGTGCAAGCAATGACACCCTATAAAGTACCACTAAAAATTGGTCCATCAGACTATATTCCATTCCTAAAAAACAAGAAAATATGCTACATTTGGATTAAGGGTAGATACTTTGGAAATACACCAGTATACATCGATGTAAAACTAGATGTATGGGATGCACCTAACAGTGCAGGAGTAGTTATAGATGTAATTAGATCCATAAAAATAGCATTAGACAGAGGAATTGGAGGACCATTAATAAGCATATCTGCATTTGCATTTAAACATCCACCCATACAAGTTCCATATCATATAGCTAAACAATGGGTTGAAGACTTCATACAGGGGAAGAGAGAACGATAACATAACTTACTTTAAGGAAAAAAGAAAGTATATCATGGTGAAAATGTGAGAGAAAAAGATCAACAACTAGAAGACTTAAGAAAAAGAATCCTAGAGAGAATTGAAGAACTGAACGAAGAACTAAAAGCATGGCAAACCTGTCTTCAACTCGTCAACGAATTACTTAAACGTGAAAAAGCTCCATTAAAAGTCGAAAAAATAATCGCTGAAATAAGAGATAACACTGGAAATCTACTAGCCAAAATATATGGTAGTAGAGATGAAATGAGGATAATACCGGAAAAAGAAGTACAAGTAGATGTGAATTCCAAAGAATTCAAGCAATTCTTCATTAAAAAAGTTTTAGAAAACATTAGGAAAGAGAATCCTAAAGTTCAATATGAAATAAAGGAGAGGAGAGGTATTTTACTTGAAGTATCTCTAAGGAACATTTCAAGTGAAAGGGAACTGAGAAGAATTCAAGGAGCAGTCAAATGGACCTTTAAAAAATTCTTAACAGGCTAAATTAAGCCTTAAACCACTTAAACATATAATAAGTAATCCTCTTAGTCACAGGGTCAGTAGTTGCAATAATAAACTTCTTCCGAACACTATGGGAGAGCCTACCAGCTCTAACAATTTCAATTGGATCCAAGGAACTCTTTATTGGTAAAACTTCAACTAGAAAGGGAGCATGATCAATCCCAGGACCATACTCATAAACAGCGAAATCTGCTCCAAATTTAATTCCAGGTCGAACAACATAACCCTTATCCCTCAAATCTTTATAGACATGATAAATATCATCAAACAAGGAGTAATTCTCTCTAGCAATCTTTAAAAGAGACTCGTATGAAATCTCATTTCCATCACTGTCTACAACAATAATCTTTCCCTTCTCAACTAAGTAGAGAGCCTCGAATAAGGACAGTTCAAGTGGACATGAAAAACTTGCATCTTTAGGCTTCCTAACCTCAACTGGCTTACCATAAAAACCCTCTCTATATAAACGTCGAGAATCATCTATACTCCAAACTATAACGCGTGAATCTACTAGGTTAGCTATGATTTTTCTAAGCATCTCATCCATGAAATCAATCCTCCAGCCATGAGCAATCATTATTTATATCCATTTTACTAATACTTTGTAAACTAGGCGGGGAATAAATGCTTCGATACGCGGGTGGAAGTAAAGAAAAGATAATATTCATAGCATCCTATATGGTAGGCTTCATTATAATAATAGCCTTACTATACTACGTAGGATTTGGAAAGATAGCTGCAGTAATTATGCAAATGAGTTTAGGCTTCTTTATAATAACATTAATATTAGATCTTACAGGATTAGTTTTCTACGCATTAACATGGCATATACTCCTCAAAGGATTAAAATGCAATGTATCGTTTAAAACATCTCTAACAGTTTCATTAGCAAGCATTTTCACTTGCTATGTAACACCATCAGGTGTACTTTTAGAACTACTAAGAGTAGTTTTAGCTAATAAGGAGGCGAAAGTACCAATCGGATACAGTGCAGCATCAGTCGTAATGCACAGAATATTATATACAGTAGGATTCATACTATGTGCAGCTGCAAGCTTCACAGTCATTCAAGCCAAATACACTACTCTAGGAACCATAGGAACTCTACTTTTATTGATAATATTATTATCAATAGCATTTGCAGCTGGAATACTATATTTAAGCCATAGAGCAGACCTAATAGAAAAAATGCTAATAAAACTCTATCGAAGATTTGAAGGAAGAATAAACAAAATCATACGCGTATATGAAAGTGAAGAAGTTGTAAACTCACTCTCAAATACAATATCAGATTTTAAAAACGCCTTCCTTGAATTGAGAAGAAAACCATTATACCTATTGACAGCTTTTATAGCAGTCTTAGCTACATGGATAGTTGACGTCGCTATATTCTACGTAGTATTTCTAGCCTTAAACTATCCAATATCTATATGGG
>QMWT01000128.1 GCA_003661775.1 Thermoprotei archaeon | reverse complement strand
CCCTTATATACGACGCCGTTATAGGTCTTAGACGTGGACTTCGATACCTGTTCTAGGTGAATGACTTGATAACAGAAATACGTTGGCATGGACGTGGTGGGCAGGGAGCATGGACTGCATCTAACATTTTAGCGCTTGCAGCAATGTTTGATGGTAAGCATGCTCAAAGCTTTCCAGCATTTGGTCCAGAGAGATCTGGGGCACCGGTACTAGCATTTACAAGGATAAGTGATGAGCCTATAGAAATCCATAGTATGATCTATACACCAGATATAGTTATAGTACTTGACTCCACACTTTTATCAGTAGTAAACGTTACCGAAGGTTTAAAGGATGGTGGTAAGATAATATTAAACTACGATGGTGACCCAGTAAAGGTGTATGATTTACTAGGAGTTGAGAAGGGGAGATATAGAGTATTTGTAACTCCTGCAACAAGACTTGCATTAGAAATATTGAAGAGACCTATTACGAATACTGCAATGATAGGTGCCTTACTTAGAGCTGAACAATTAGTATCAATGAATAGTATTGAGAAAGCTCTAAAGCATAGGTTCCCTGAAGAAATAGTTAAGTTGAATATGCAATTAATAGAAAAAGCTCATGAACTTGCACGTGAGGTGTAAGTCGTGGCAGGAAACGTGAAAGCAGTTAAAGAACCTAGAGGTTGGAAAGATCTTCCATTAGCTGCACTCCCATATAGGCTTTCAATAGAATACAAGACAGGTGGATGGAGGGCTCTTCGTCCAGTAATAGACTATAAGAAATGTGTGAGATGCCTCTTATGCTGGCTTTATTGTCCTGAAATGGCTATCCATTGGACCGGTGAAAAAGTGGTTATTGACTATGACTTTTGTAAAGGATGTGGAATATGTGCTCATGAATGCCCTGTAAAGGCCATAGCAATGGTTCCCGAAAGTTCTGAGGGGTGAGTTCGATTATGAATACACCTAAAGTTCCGTTAGAGAAGCAAATCAAGATAGGCCTTAACGGTAATGAGGCAGTAGCCTATGCTGTTAAACAGAGTTTGGTAGATGTTGTAGCAGCTTATCCGATAACACCTCAGACTATCATAGTTGAAAAGTATAGCGAGTTCGTTGCAAATGGTGAAGTACATACAGAATTTATACCAGTAGAAAGCGAGCATTCAGCTCTAAGTGCTGTTGTAGGAGCGGCTGCAGCAGGTGCAAGAGCCTTTACGGCAACGGCATCACAAGGCTTAGCATTAATGTGGGAGATACTATACATTGCTGCCACACTCAGACTCCCTATAGTACTAGCAGTCGTAAATAGAGCATTATCAGCTCCAATAAACATTCACTGTGACCACAGTGATGCAATGGGCATGAGAGATGCTGGTTGGGTGCAGATATTTGTCGAGAACTCACAAGAAGCATACGATACAACTATACAAGCATTCAAAATAGCTGAGGACCCACGAGTTCTCCTACCCGTAGCAGTTAACTTAGACGGTTTTGTCTTAAGTCATACACTTGAAGACATATACATGTTGCCAGATGAAGCTGTAAGGGAGTTCTTGGGAGGACCTAGAAAGGTAGCGAAAACATATGTAGATTATCTAGGCAAAGAAGTAGAATTGAAGCTTGATCCAGAAAACCCGTTAACATTTGGACCATTAGACCTATACGATTACTACTTTGAGCATAAAATGCATCAAGTAGAAGCAATGGATAGAGTTAAAGAAGTTGTAAGGAAAGTTAACGAAGAATGGTATGAGCTTTCTGGAAGGAGATATGGTGATGGCGTATTAGATGTATATGGAGTAGAAGATGCTGATATAATAGTAACAGTCTTAGGAAGTACGACTGGAACAGTAAGATATGTAGCAAGGAAGTTGAGAAATAAGGGTCATAAGGTTGGTGTTGTTAGAATAAGATTATTCAGGCCATTCCCATTCGAAGAATTAAGAGATGTATTAAAGGGAGCAAAGGTAGTAGGAGTAATGGACAGAGCTATAAGCTTTGGAAGTTATGGTCCAAGCTATCTTGAGATATCAACTGCTCTGTATGGTTTGAAGGAACAACCATTACTAGTGAACTACATTTATGGTCTTGGAGGTAGAGATGTACCACCAGAATTAATTGAAAAGATATTCCTTGAACTAATAGACATAGCTAAGAAAGGCGAAGTAGTAGAGAAACCCAGATTTCTTGGTATTAGAGAATAAACATGAAGGAGGTGTTTCCTATGTCTGAAATTAAATACGGACTAGTCACATTTAAACACGGAGAAAAACATGAATCGCCTTTAGAATTAAACCTTAGAAAACTGGCTGAGACAAGACGACCCATACTATTACCTGGACATAGAATGTGCGCCGGCTGCTCAGTACCAATAATAGTTAAGTTACTTGGATTCGCACTTAGGGGTCCAACAATAATAGTTAATGCTACTGGATGTTTAGAGGTAGCAACCACTATATTCCCATATACTAGCTGGGCTATTCCATGGATCCATGTAGCGTTTGAAAATGCTGCCGCTGTTGCAAGTGGTATTGAAGCAGCAATTAAGGCTATGAAGAAAACCAATAGACTACCATACGATAAGGTAGACGTCATAGCTATAGCTGGTGATGGAGGAACATTCGACATAGGATTCCAAGCAT
>QMWT01000127.1 GCA_003661775.1 Thermoprotei archaeon | reverse complement strand
TTTCTAGGCTTAAGGAGGCTCTTGTTAAGAAAAGTGGTTGGAATGAAAGAGAAGCTAGCGATTTAGCTAGAAGACTTCAAGGCAAGTACGGAGAACGGAATATCATTATTCACGGAGGCTACGAGAATCCAACCACCCGAGAAGCTGCATTGGAGGACTTTAAGTTTCTCAAAGATATTCTAGGAAAACTTTTTGATTTCAACTTGAAAGATGGTTGAGTTCACAGTTGTATCCGTTATTTCCTTATGTTTTACCCATCTCAGTAACGAAATATTATTCTCTTCATAACAAACAATATCTAGAGGTATAATGATGAATACAAACAATTCTCGAATTCGTGTTGAAGTAAAGGAATTACCTCAACCAAAGGTAAAGGTAAGGCTTATAACACCTCCGTTTTCTCTTGTGGGAAGGAAGGTGAAGGTAAAGGTGGTTCTACAAAACGAAACAAATTCTACGTATCCTTCTGAAGAGAATAGGTTTCTACTACTTGATGTTTATACAACTAGAGTAGGGGCAAACAAAATCATAATCCCTCCTTTAAGTATAGGTAAGTTTCATCCTCCATTTAAGCTGAAGCCTAATGAGAAGAGAGCCTTTGTCTTTACGCTGAAATTCGATGTACCCGGTATTTACAGAATACATGCTAGAGTGAGGGAGGTGAGATTACTAGAGAGCAGGGGTACGCCGAAATGGGAGAGACCCCCTATGGTTAGTACCTTGGAGAGAAACCTAGTTCTAGCTGGATCTGGATGGCAGACGACTTTGGAACCTGTTGGTGCTGTGAAGGAAGACAGAAAGGTTCTGAGATGCATGTCGGTATATGAAGTCTTGATGATACTCGGTGCTTTGGGAGCAATTATAAGCGCTATTTTTAGCGCCCTACTCTACTTCACGAGGCAGTAGTTCAATAATAGAACAGTGAGATACAGAGTAGATAGAGGTGTATTAATGTTGGAAAGCGCTGAGACTTGGCTTAGGTATGCCGAAGAGGATCTCAAGGCGGCTGAGTTGCTCTTCAAATCAGGGTTTCACAGGCATGCTCTATTCTGGGTTGAGCAGGCGTCTGAGAAGATCCTTAAGGTGTTTATCGTAGATGTCCTTCGTGCCAAGGATCTCGCCCCAAAGTTTGCCGACGTCATAAGTTACTACATGATGTATGCTGTAAGCGATGAAGATAGGAAAGAGCTTGAGAGACTATATAAGGAAGTTACTAGGCTTTCGGATCCTAAGAGCTACCAGCATATCTGTAAGGAGAAACACATTGAGAGAGTTATGCTGTTCTTCGACATGCTCTCAAAAGCTCCCATGCTTCCCCCAATGAAGGAGATCTTGAGAGGATTGAGCGACATACCCAAGAAAATATCTAAAGAAAGATATAGGAGAGCATTTAGAGAAGCTGAAAAGCTTGTTGGTGAAGCAGTTAGCTCGGTTCAGGTACCGCCAATACCAAGCTGTAGGGAGTTCAATGCTTCCTGCATAGTTCAGATCCTGCACAGTATTGAGGAGCGCGAGGATAGGGTAAGGGAGGTCATCCTAAATGCTGCTCGGAAGGAGCTAGAGAGGCACAAGGGTGACGAGCTAGCTGAGGAAGCGGTTAAGGATGTATGCTACCTCTACACATCGTTCTCGGATAGCCTAGCTGTTGCGCCATACTTGACATTGCACACTTATCTATGCCAGTTCTTCGAGGCAACGAGATATCCCGAGGGAGAGATCCCTAGGGATGTGGTAGAGAGCCTGCCTCAAATCATATGTTTGCTGAGGAAGAACCTAGAGAGAGTTATGAGATTGGTGCAGAGCTCAAACTACTAAGGCGGTGAAGATCTGCAGGATTGAACTAAGATTTTTGGATTTTTATAATTCATCATGTTGAAATTTCCACAGTTATGGGCACGACCATGCACACGGATAGGTCTGGTGTTGAGCACGAGACAATGTTTAGCATGAGGCTAGCTTGACCACCTCCATCGATGTACCCCTCTATGAATACGTAGTTATCCTCTCCCTGCAGAGGAACATCTGAAGTGGTGTCCGCGACTACAACCCCATCTACTATCTCTATCGCTGTGCTCTCTTCCCCAGTCGAGCTGATTAGGGTCATGTTCAGGTTTAGGTTGCTGGGTATGGTGCTGCTGGATGCATCTAGCTGGAGGTAGGTATACCTAGTGTCTCTAGGATAAACAGTTATGTTGAAGAGGATACCTGTGCTGGGACTGCTTCGGTTGCTCGATATAGTTGCATAGACTGTGCTATCAGTTACGTTTTGACCGTATATATCGATGACTTCAGCATCCATCAGGTTCAGGGATGCTGTAACTCCTTTCTCGACGAACACAGCTCCAAATGCGAAGCGGATTGCGAGCAGGGCGATGATCAAGCTTAGGAGGATGATTGTTTCTACTAGCTTCCTCTTGCTGCGCGCAAGCTCCCTAAACTCTCTAACAAAGAATCTCTTCAACTGCGAGAAAGCCTTCACCAGCGCCTCCTCCCCTAGGCATAGGACTACAAGCGAGAGTGCTGAAAGGATCCAGAGCATTACATCTACAGCGATGAAGATGTGGGACGCTTCGGGAAGGTGAAAGGACCAGGTGTAGACAGACTTCATTGGGACCGAGTATATTAGGAC
>QMWT01000126.1 GCA_003661775.1 Thermoprotei archaeon | reverse complement strand
TAGAAGAATGCTTTGTCGACATGGAGATCTCAGGCAATGTATCGTTCGGAGCAAACGCGAGAGAAGAGAAGTGGTCGATGGGCTTCGCAGTCTACGTTCTTAAGCCGGAGGATGAGCTGGAAGTCGAGATCGAGAGGCCCTTCCTAGCCTTTGAGGTGGGGCGGAGGAGAGAGCCTTGGGGAACCTTAGAATACGTCAGCAAGATAATATTGAGGACGGGATTCGATATTAGAAACAACCTAGACGGGGATCTGGTTCTAGAAAAGGCTAGAGTTGACTTCGTGTTCGGCTCGAGGCCTCCTGGAGTCGAGAAGTGGAGCAACGAGCTGGAGCTCGACCGCATCCTAAGGCCTGGGCAGGCGGAGACGATCAGGATGGACGAAGAATGGGGAACCTACTTCCACAAGGAAGTGTTTGAGGACTGGCAGAACGGCACCATGATAATAACCCTGCACTACCTCACGGAGAGGGGAGAGGGGATAAAGCGCTTCCTCTACGCTTTCGACCTGAGCGAGGCCGAGAAGATAAGCCCGCAGGCAACCGCCACGAAATCAACAGCGGCAATGATTCCGAAGAACCAGAGCCGCATACAAACCATAATATCAACGTCCAGAATCATCTCAACTCGCACAACATCTAGACCCAGGCCGGGCGTGCTGCCAATACCCGTAGGAGATTTGGGACGGATATTCTTTAACCCGGTTACGATACTCCTCGTCTTAGGCATAGTCCTAGTAGTCGCCTGCATCGTCGCCAAGAGAGGGGGTAAAGCGGGTAGAGGGGCCGGCGAGGTCGAGGGTGGGCCGAGGCCGCCTCCGCTACCTCCACCCACGCTCCCTCCACCGCCAGAGCCCTCTCCTCCGAGTATGAGGAGGGTTCAGACCACCATGCCTAAACCATCTAGACAAAAAGTTGTCCCTAGATGGGTTTACGGCGAGTGCCTTAAGATCATGGAGGAGAAATACCGCGAATTCAGGAGGCTGCGGGAGTCGGGCGAGCTCAGGTACGCGCTCTACGCCCTCCACGACGGTCTCGAGGCGGCCATGAAGCAATACGCGAAAGATGTGGGAGCCATAACAGCAGAGGCCGAGAGAAGGATGACCCTAGGCGACGTGTTGAAAATCCTGTCGAATCAGGGTCTCATATCGGACTTGGAGTGCGAGCTGATAAAGCGGGTATCGAAGATCAGGAACAAGTATAAGCATAAAGTACTGACGGTCGAGCCGACAAGGGAGGAGGTGAATCAGGCGAGCGGGGCATACCAGATAATCGTGAAGGAGTTCAGAAAGCGCTACGAGCCCCTACCCAAGTAAGAATTGCAAAAGCGAATGTCTGAATGCCGTTTTGACAGGTCGGCTGAAGAAGATTTGCTAACCCTTTTATACACATAACCCAAAAAATAGAGTCCGAGACATAGACGAGAATCTAGAAGAAGACGGAGCAAATCAAGAAGTATCAGTGGGTTTTCTGCTTCTACATCAATACTTGGAAGAAAATCATAAGAGCTACGACCGGAGACAGACAATCATCGCATTTTCTACCTCTTTAGTCCCTAATCTTCCCCAGCTGCTTACTTCCACGTCCTGAAACTCTTTCATCGCAAGTTTTTAGGTTAATCTTGTTCTCATCATCCCGGCAATAATCCAAAGATTGAGAGAAGTAGTGCATACGAGATACACGTGTATGCCACTAGCTTAATCAAAAAGCTTGCCGCCACTTTGTCATTGCGGGATAGGAAGGCTCCGGCAATTACCCCGCATCCGCCACCTAGAATTGCATAGAAGAGGAACCTCCCTTCAGGGATCCTCGGCCCACCTTTAACAGCTTGAACCGAATCTAGCCAAGCAGCGGCGAAGCCGAAGACGTTGGCTAATGAGACTAGCAGGGCCAGGGTAAATAAATCGGAGAGCAGAAACGCTTTAAGAACCAAATAGAGCGCATACAGGATGCTTAGCCCTGTGAGCAGGATGATAGAAATCACTTCTCCGAGACTTATCGCCCTACTACTCACGAAGAAGGAAAAGACCGCGTAGAGGAGACCTAGAGTGCCGAGAGGTATGAAGCAAGCGAAACCGAGGGCGATTCCAAGTCTCTTTGAGATCGCGAAGGAGATGAGGAGGAATAGAATACCGCCCACGATCACCGCCTCTTGTTGTGATGGATCGAGTCCGCGAGAGATAGTAGCCTCGAAAGCCCTCCAAGCCGCGCTCCAGAAATCTCGGCCTGAGAGGGATAGGATTCTGCTAAGCAGGCTCATAACATAGCCTATGCAGACGAGTGCCACGAGCACCGGAGACATCCACGAAAGAGCTTCCACCACAAAGGACGGGACTTTCCAGCGATCCAGCCTCAGAAACTTGACCACGGCTCATCCACCCCCTACTGAATCAGGGGAAAGCCGTCCGTCCTCTTCCAGCTACAATTTCATCTTAGGATAGCTTAAATTTAACAAGTTTTGGCTTTCTCAGTCTAAGCGAGAATGAGAAGTAGTCTCACGCGTGAGACTCAAGCTCCTCAAGAACTTTCAACACCCGGCGCTTAATGTACTAATAATCAGGGAAGCCGACTGTCAGAAGCTAAGGAGCTAGAGCGGTAAACCGATTAGTTTATATTTTGGTTTACTAATCAGGATACTTGTGAGC
>QMWT01000125.1 GCA_003661775.1 Thermoprotei archaeon | reverse complement strand
TAATTCTGCTGATATTCCCTCGCTTATGACACGTTTGTACTCGACTTCCATTCCTTCAAGCCTGTCATAGGCTCTGACAAGGGCCCTTATCACTTCGGAATGCACTATCTTGTCAGATAGTAACGTATAGGCTACGGACTTGATATAGGCTGCACGCGATCTTCGGGCTAAAGCTAGGAGTTCTCTTGCTGACTTCTCCTCAAGCTCTCTAAGCCTATGTAGAACATCTAGTACTGCGCTCAGGTAAATCACCCACTATTAGGAAGAAGAGAAGGTAAGTAGAAAATCTTTGGATGTGCAGCCTTCCTTAACGATATTATTTTAGCTACTCAAGACCTACCCATTTCAACTTTACAGCAATCCTCTCTTACTGTTCTCAATTCTTCTAGCGAGGGATAGAATGTAGTACTGTGGGGGAAGTGTTTAGGAAGAAACTTCCCCGGAGCCTCCGCTAGATCAAGGTTGAACAACGCATGTAGATGTTCTTCTAAAATGTACTCTTTGTCTACGATCCCTATGCTTCTTGCCGGTGCCTTCGAGGATCTATGTTTTCGCATAGATTATAATACGGTCTAGCTCCTGGGAATAATGAGAAGATTTGGGCAGATTTGGTTAATGAAGAGGGATCAAGTGTGCGTGTACAGTTGAGGGCTCCTCTAGTCCTTAATTTAGGCGTGTTTAATGTGGATGACGTCCGTGTAACAGGTGGTTTGGGCGCATCTTTCGAACCTTTCAAAACTGTTGTGAGTGCTGAGTGGTGTGATGGGGATGAAGAAGTAGAAGTTACCTGCCTTAACGAGACTGAGCAGTGCGACCAAGAAGAACTCAAGAGAACCATTGTCAGCGCCATCCCAGCAGTGGAGGGATGCGTAAGGATAACAGTGGAGGAAACACCGCCCCACGCACTGATCTTGGATAAAAGACTTCAGCTGGGGATCCCCGCGGCGATCTCTATAGGTGTATTGATGGGATTTGATGTGGATCCCGTGGTGGTAGCTAAGAGAATAGGCTTGAGAGGATATGTGACTATGGGTTTATGGCCGCTGTACCTTGGAGGACTTGCTGTGGCTGGAGGAGAATCTGAGCAAAGCGTATATCCTCTAATCGCCAGACTGCCGATACCCGTGACGTGGAGATTCGTGGTTGTTACACATAGGGAATGTTTTGAAAAAGCGGTTCCAAGCACGAATCTACGTCATAAACTCGACGAAGAATCTCTTCAAAGAGCTGCATACATAGTGCTAAACAAACTCTTACCTGCTCTCAGTCTAGGAGATGTGAAAGGTTTCGGAAACGCATTAACTCTTCTACACCGCAGAGTATCGTCACATCTTCTTCCTCATACGTTGGGTGGCTACGGCTACGAGCTAGAAGAGCTTGTAGAAATATTGTTGAATAATGGTGCTTTAGGAGTTGGCTGGAGTTATCCCCTATGCACGGTGTTTGGTGTTGTACTGGGCGAGGGCATGGCTCTGGATCTGATCGCGAATGTAGAAAAGCAGGTACGGAGAGCAGTAGGTGGCGATTTGGATATAGAACTTCTTAAACCAGTTAACCAAGGGTACTACGCAAATCGATAGATAAATCTTACCTATCATCGTCTTAGTGAAGCATCGTAGCTACAAGACTTTACCAAGAACTTTGTGTCTCTATCCTGGTGGCGAAGTTGTCTATAGAGCAAGAGTTTGAAGAAGTATTTCTTGAAACGTTAGGACTTATTGTCCTAGCTCTCCTTGGTGGCCTAGTTATGTTTTTAACTCTTCATTTTTTATGGTGAGAAAGTTCTAGCCACATCCTTTACTATCAGGCCTATCAACAATACTGTTGTTGAAACTAGCAGTACTAGTAATGGTATGGGGAGCCCCAGCAGCGAATAGGTGAATATGCTCTTGATACCCTTAGTTAAGGCGAATGCTAGTGTAATAGAATCACCTACCGCTATCGAGAAGAGGGCTGGAAGTCCCAAGCCCTTGACATGGTTGGGCAGGCACCAGGCAAGCAGAGTTATGGGGGCAAGCGGAAGAAGTAGAATTGATGAGAGTACAGATAGCTCTACTATAAATCCTAGGCGTAGTAGTGAAAAGACCAGTGTTAGAAGCGATAGCGTTACTATCGTGAGATAACGCACATATGATCTCTGCTCCCTGACAATGTCATGTGCAGAGCTGCTGGTCAACGTGAGGATTATCGAGTCCATGGTCGATACCGCGGCGGCAACGATGCTCGTGAAAATGAAGGCTGCTAGCAGGGGGTTCATGATGCTAAGCACGTAGGGGGTCACCATATCGCGATCTGAAATCAGTGGTATCAGTCTCAGCTCGCTTGCACCTCGCAGGATCAGCCCGGATAATGTCACTATAACTGTGTAGATCAACCCGAATACCGCGAATAAGAAGATCATTCTCTTAAGCGCGTTCTCATCCCGCGGCATATAGATCCTCTGTACGACTTGAGGATTGGTAACAGCGAAGAATATCCATGGGACTGTGTAGGCGAGGAAAACCGTTATACTCCATGACGGGTGGATACCCAGAAGCATCTTCTCGCTTAGCGTTTTGAATAATACAGGTAGTGGTACGTGATGGAGCTGAGTGATATAGAGCGCTATCCACGTTATGAAAGATAGGGCAGCTGCTAACATCCATAAACCTTGGAAAGCGTCGGTCGAGGCTACACTCCATATACC
>QMWT01000124.1 GCA_003661775.1 Thermoprotei archaeon | reverse complement strand
GGATGATGTGAGTATCCTCGGCTGAAGAAGTGATGATTCGCCCGCAACTGACTATGTTCATAAACGTCCATTGCTTGCGACTATGTCAGATCCCCACAGCTACAAGTTATCTCATGTATGAGCCTATGGAGCTCGTCTAGCCCCTCACTATGTCTAGCTGAAACCCGCGGCACTCTTGCTGCCTTACCGTAAAGCCATATGATATCGAGAACCTGGGCCATCATCTCGCCATAAAGCCCTCTATACTTCAGTGATTCTCGAACCTTATCAACGTCGCTAACAACATCCCCAGTAAAGGCGGTGTCGCTCACGAGATCTATCTTGTTAAGTACTGGTACAACATCTACGCCCAATCTCAGCTGTAATGCTATACTCATTACAGCCAGAAATGCATAGTCTTCTGGGTTCCGTATAAGAGTCGCATCTACTACAAATACCGCCGCTATCCTGTCACTAATACTCTTCAGCAATTCTACAAGACGTGGAGCAATGTCTCGAAATATAAAGATCTCCATCTGGCCAGGTGTATCAATCAATACAAAATCTGCTTCTACATTACGAAACTCGACGATTACATCTCCGAGTTTCTCTGTGACCATCTCTATCGATTTAACTAGAGCACCGTTGGGCCCAAGACCATACTTAAGCGCTATATCCCTCGCGTTGACAAGCCTGCGAATGTCATAATCTGGTGAATAAGGGACGTAATCTGCTGCCGGATCTAGGTCCACCTTAAACGTTCTTAAACCAACGCTTTCAAGCCATCTACCGTATGCAGCTACTAGACTTGACTTGCCTGCACCTGCTGGGCCTACAAATACCACTATATTCAACACCATCCCTAAACACCTCAGGAATGCTGTATCCGAATAATATTACGAAATCTGCAAGAGCTAATTAAATTAGAGACTATGCAACAAAACGATAGTTTTTCTATACATGCACTATTCCTAGAGCACCTAGCACTATGAGCATTATCAACGCTATCACAACGATTATTAGTACTATAAAGAAGAAGATCAGTAAAATTGGTAGGCCAATGGCCAGTGCAAGCCCGATCACTAGGCCTAGAACCAGATTCTTCTTGATTAAAGCTCCGTAAACGAATCCGAGCACAAATCCTATCAATGCTATTAACAACAAACTCCACATATTCCGCAACACCCTGTACTCATTTATAGCCCTATCCTTCTTAAACAAAACCACCTTTGTTTAGCTATAGGTCTACATGATTAGACTAGGCTATTCAAATCGTAACACCGAGAAAACACTTCCAGTGTTTCTCGTACCAGAGCTTTGTATAGCACTAAACGTTGGATGTCTTTGGATCAGCTTTTGCCGCACTTCATCACGTCTCAGAACCGACCTCCACTCATCAGCTCCCTGAGCCTCTTACCACGATCTAAGAGCATCTTGCCTATTTGTGTATAGTCCTTTCCCATATACCCGCTAGCAACACCTTCCTGAAATCTTTGCAGTGCTCCACTAGTAGCTATAGTATCGAGGCCCATCCTCCTAGCTGATTCAACAAAACACTGAAGATCCTTAGCCGCCAGCTCTAGCCTAAACCTCACACCAGCTGTTTCCTCAACCATTCGCCGCCAGAACTTTTCAGCAATACACTTCATCCATAACCTTTCTAGAACCTTTCTAAGCAACTCTAGCTCTACTCCATATAACTCAACGAAAGCAAGGGTCTCTGCAAAACCGGCTGCAATAAAGTGATTCAACTGATTGACTGCCAACTTTAGAACCATAGCATTCGGAACTGGACCAACATATAGAACCTCCTTTGAGATATCCCTCAGGACAGGCATAACACTATGTACATACTGCTCATCACCTGCGACCAGCGTCAACAGTTTTCCTTCGAGAACTTCCGAAACGCTTCCAAAGACTGGTGCTTCGAGGTATCTACCGCCAGCGTTCTCCACTAAGTTCTTAGCCCGTACAGTGGTAGATATAGTAACAGTAGACATATTGAGTACCGTTTTATCCTTGACACAGCCACAGATACCCGAAGACTGTAAGAGCACATCGTAGAGAGCTTCATCATCAGAAACAAATATTGTAAGAATATCACTCTTCTTAGCACATTTACATGGTGATTCTGCGTACTCGACTCCTAGTTCCTTCGACAGCTCTACAGCCTTCGATGATGTTCTATTGTATAGCACTAATTGGTATCCCTTTGAAGAGAGTCTCTGTGCAAGAGATGAACCCATATTTCCTAGACCAATAACACAAACTCTCACGCAGTCACCCACACGAGGTTCACTCATCTCATGAATATGAGCTTTATTCTAGCAGTATTTCGTAGAGCCTATCTCAAATCCCTCATCTATGAGATAACTGCTCAAAATCCTGGAAGAAAACTGACGATGCGTTGAAAGATCTGGATTGTTAAGCTCTGTCACTTTTCTCAGTCGCGGTTGCAACATCATCTTTATTCAGTCGGCTCTTTCTTCATCATGTTGTGGGGAGATCTATCCACCTCGGGTAGAGATCTGGTGTGTGTACAGGGTTTATCTCGTTGACGTAATTAGTAAGCATCATCTCCCTTACCTTCGCAGGATCTCTGGTCTGCGCTAACAGCCAGCTAAGCTTCACGTACGCTACCTCGGGCAACATGTCCTCTCCTGGAATGACTCCTGCCTCTATTAGTTTGCGTCCAGTGGTGTAGACGTTCATGTTCACTCTTCCAAAGAG
>QMWT01000123.1 GCA_003661775.1 Thermoprotei archaeon | reverse complement strand
GCAAAGGCGATAATGGAGTATAGAGTGAGGAAGACGGCGGAAGCAACCTCTAAGGTGAAAGTCAAACGGAAGACGGTGGTCTAAAATGAGCACCATAGACTTCATCTACGCCAACTTCGGTTTTCTCGGAAGACTCCTCCACAGGATAAGCCCAAAGATCGACGAGGATTTCGAAGCCGCGGGAATAAAGATTTATCCTGAAGCGTTTTTATCCGTGATAGGCTTCTCCACTTTAATCACTTTCACAATAGCCGTTATGCTTCTGATTCTTGAGAGGCTATCCATAGTCAAGTTCATAACTTTTTTCTATTATCTTCCAATCTTCGCCTTCACGGCAGTAATACCTGTGATAGGTCTTCTCCTCCCTAAACTGGTTGCCTCGAACAAGGTTTCAGGCTTAAAGAATGAGATACCCTTCGCCTCCCTCTACATGGCTGTTATGACAAGCGGAGGCCTCTCACCATACGCAAGCCTACTCCGCCTAGGAAGGACAGACCTCCTCCCGAAGCTGAGGAAGGAGATACTGAACATTCAGAGTATAGTGCTATCTTTCGGGTTAGATCCGGTCTCTGCGATGGAGAAAGCCGCCAAGGTCATGAAACTAAAAGAGTATAGAGAACTCTTGCTGGGGTACGTATCGATAATAAGAAGCGGTGGAGACGTATTGCATTACCTATACAACCAGACGGAGAACATGTTCAAGGAGATGCATGCAAGGTTCAAGTCTATGGGCGAACACATGAATATACTCATGGAGGGATACATAATAATCGCAGTGCTCGGGGCATTGGGAATATACATGATGTTCGTGGTCTCGTTTAGCCTACCAAAAACCGGGATAGGATTCACCCCAGAAAACTTCTTCCTCTTCGCATTCATTGCTCTACCCTTTATATCCGTTGTGTTCATATTCCTTGCAGACATACTTCAGATAAACTATCCACTTTCACAAAACAAGACTTACATAGTCTTCGTATCTACGCTTCCGTTCACTCTATTCCTCCTGTCACAGCTCGTCTTTCCATTCTTCTTCACAGCTCTACCCGTAATCCCGCAAGTAATAGACATCGTATACCAGCTGAAAGACCTCTTAGGCTTCGAAGACGGAACGGAGCCAGCAATAGGAATGGCTCTATCTCTCGTGGTGTCGCTTATACCCGGAATAATCGTAGACCATTTATGCCTAAAGAACGAGAGAGGAATCTTTGAAGGTCTAACGAGCTTTCTTAGGGATCTAGTCGAAAACAGGAAGATGGGTCTAAGCCCGGAGAAATGTATAACGCTGCTTTCGAGGAGAGATTACGGAAGGTTCTCCAAGTATTTGAGGGTGATAAACTCCAAACTGAAGTGGGGCTTCTCTTTACACCAGATATTCGAGGATGTGCGAAGTCAGATAAGAAGCTGGCTCTCACAAATCACGATCTACCTGCTTGTGGATACGATAGAGGTGGGAGGAGGCACAGAGAAGAGCTTAGACACTCTCGCCACTTTCGCCGAGTCTATAAACCTTATGGAGAAAGAGAGAAAGTCATACCTCATACCGCTGATCTTAGTTGCATACATGGGTTCCATACTCCTAACCGTAACGATCTTACTCTTCATTCAACTCTTCAAAGGCGGAGTCACAGGCTTCGTCTCGGTTCCCTACATAACGCTAGCTAGAATCCTATTAACACCCTTGATCTTCCACTCGTTCATGATAGGCATAGTCACAGGTAAAATCGTCAGCGGCAGAGTTTCGGCGGGCTTTCTACACGCTTTCCTAATGATCCTATGTTCGATCGCGGCGATATGGTTGGCCAGCAACTACTCGTTAATGTCCATAAGGATCGGAGGGCCAGCAAGGTGAAGAGGAGACATTCAAATAAAAGAGGAATATCTCAGGTCATGTCAAGCGTCATATTAACAGCCACCGTAATAGTCATCGGAACCTCCTTACTATACTTCACGCATAGCGTCGGGCTGGTTCTTCGAAGAGACTACTTCGAAGAAGTATACTCAGAGATAACGAAGCTGAAGGAGCGCTTCATAGTGGAACACGTAAACTACAACGTTACAACAGGAGAATTGCATGTATGGATATACAACTACGGCAACGTAACAATTAACGTGAACGTGTACGTATACAAAAACGGCTCTACGATAGGCAACAACACAAGCCTAACAGAAATACCCGCAAACTCTCTAGTCGAGATAACCGTACCCCTTCAGTCAGTGGAGAGTTCAGACCTCCTAACCATAGAAGTGATGAGCAGGAGGAATAACATCGTCTATGAGAAGTATATCGTGCCATAAGAAAGGTGGAGTTTCGAGCGTTATAGGTATGCTGATAGTCACTGCTATGCTGTTCATGGTAGTAATCCCTCTGTTCCTCTACGTAAACGAGGTAAACACAGAATACAACGTATCGTCAGACGAGATGGACAGGCTCGATCATCAAAGGAGTATGGAAAGCCTATCGGTCGTCGCTTATCCTGTGGAAAACGGAAGCGGACTGAACATCTATGTATACAATAGAGCTGCTCTGCCGACTGAGGTAATACGAGTATGGGTAACCGATGTATACAACCACACGACAAGAATGTACAGCGTTCAGGCGAACGAATCTATGATCTCGCCAGCAAGCAGCACAATCATACACGACATGACCGTCACAAGCTTCGGTGAGACAAAGCTACTGAGAGTCGAGGTCGTAACCAGAAGGGGGAACGTATTCTCCGCCGTTAATAACCCTCTCTACATATCCAACCAAAGCGAAACCCTCCCCCTCAACAT
>QMWT01000122.1 GCA_003661775.1 Thermoprotei archaeon | reverse complement strand
CTGAAATCTTTAGGCTGAAGCCTTGATTATGTAAGTACGCCTACCATGTACGTACTCTAAAGTAAGACTATCATTTCTGATATGCATGTAAGATTAAGTTGATATGAATGATTGTTTGAGTCTTTTACAGAGTTCTTGGGTGTGGGGAAGAGTTTTCTATTGTTTGGTGCGGTGGCTGGGATTTGAACCCGGGATCGCCGGCTTTCCACGGCCCTTCAGGCTTGGGGGACCAGAACAATATGAAAGAAAACATATTAAGTGATATGCAAGAGATTCTAAGTTGATAATCGGAGGGGATAGTTATAAATGCTATTACTTGATGGTTCATATGAAAGGAGGAGATGTAAACCTGAGTTGAGCTCTCTCTAGCTTGAGTTGGGTCTCCAACTGTTTCTTGTCTGTAGGTCTTTTAAGGTATTTGCGGGGGTTTGGTGTTCTTTCTGTTGCGGTGTGTGCTGAGCCTGAGTCCTGAACATTTATAAGCTTTGCTCAAGTAATGAATATTTGGTGACCTCCGCTGGGGGCTGACACCTCTGGCGGAGTGAGACCGTAATGAACCACCCTACAGAGACCTACAATGACCTAGGGTGGGGAACGGTTTCACCTAGCCCTTCAAGCATTAGTAAGAATACCAACTCAAGCTTGAGAGATATTAGGTGCTCTAAGAGATTCAGCGGAGAGATATCCCCTCCTAATGAGCTTCTTGAGAACTCTAACTGCGATTGGAGCTAACGTCAACTTTAGGGTCCGCTTCTAACTTTCCTATCAACGAGATTTACAGCGCCCCCTTTAGTCAGAGATAAAGCCTCGATCACTTGTACGAAGATGCCTTTAGCAAGGTAAGACTGGATAAGGGTTCTTACCTTGGGCTCATTACCATAGCGTACTCGTTCAGTATCCTCAGCAAGATCTTTGCGTAGCTTAGGTAGTGTTTCGCATCGTATTCGCTCACGGTTGTACCGCCGTAGAAGTAGGTGTGAAGACCTTTGAGCGCTCTTGCAAGGGTCTCTACATGTCCACGAGAGAAATCTTCTACTAGTTTCCTCAGCTCGTCATCGAAAGGTAGCACAGTGTTTAGGAACTCAACGAGCTTTCGCTTCTTCTTCTCATCATTCTTATACTCCCTGCCCTCAAAGGTTAAGGCGTACACATTTACAAAGGCTGAGACTATCCCCCATGCCTTCTCAGCAGCCTCTACATAATCGTTCATCTCCAAACACTTCTCGAATCTCGGGAGTAGATACCGCATCCTCTCATAGTATCTATGTGCTTTTCTCTTGCCTATCTTCTCTAGGCTCAATAGAAGCCACCGTAGTCCACCTAACCTGGTAATGCGGAGTATACAGAGGCGTTCTATAATTATCATTCTTAGCAGCTCCGAGAAGCTCGAGCCTTAGAACAAGCTCGTACCTATCATCGATTATGTAATGGCTCTCGGCAGGTTTTACGCACTCTATCTTCAGCCTTCTCCACCCAGGATTCTTCGGATCTACACGATCAGCAATGGGCTTCTCCTTCACCTTGACTCTAATCTCTTCGGGGACTATGAACCTCAGAGCCACAGCTACTTGATACGCTATCTGAGGACCTATGGCATCTTCGCCAATAATATACAGATCAGCAAGGAATACCCTAGCCCTAATTCTAGTCCCGTCCTCAAGTCTATACTCACCGAATTCCTCCTTAATAACCTCAAACTCCGCTTGCTTAGGGAGCTCTACACTCATAACTACCTCACCTAGCACTCAGACCTAGATGATATAGGGTATTGATAGCTGTGTTTCCTGTACCTGACTCGTTACGAAACCTGGGATTTCGCCAAGGTAGTAGACCTGCGTTAGGATATCTACGAGTTCACCCAGTTCCTCAGATATCTTCCTAAGAGTTGTACCTATGTTACCCTCTCCCTCCTCAAGCTCGCCGAGGAGCTCCTCAATTGAGAAATAGAGAGTTGTTAGGTACAGAGCAGTTCTATCATCAATAACTCCAGCATCAGCTAGGCAACTAAAGCACACCTCATCTCTTATATCAAGCCCTGCATTGCTGTAGAGGTTATTGAGTATATTCATCACCAAGCTATACATAATCTCCTTAACGCCTCTGATGCCAGACCTACGGTAAGCTAGATAAATACTTAATGTAGTAATGAGCCTTACACTAAAGCTATACATAACACTGAATATGTTTGTCATGATGCCAGTAGTGTTATAAGTGTTCGTAGAACTACGGAGAGGTAGTACTATCCTACTACTAGACTCACCACGTTGGATCTCATTAATAGAGATGACGCTCATAACAGTACCCAACCTCTACTAAACTATATATTTTAAAGAACAAGATAAAAGTTATGTACAAGATCTAGGCTATGACATAGCAGCCAAAGTTTAGTGTCCACATTTATATCCGCATCTCGATTCTCTTCACAATGCAAATTTAGACCATTAACAAAGTATTGCGCTAAAGTATTGCCATCACGGTATCCCTAACAGCACTCCTAAGCTGATAGTCAATGTGTATAGTATCTTCAACTATTACTTGATTGCTGATATGAAAGAAGAACATCGGTTTATGGAGGTGTGGTGCGGCGGCCGGGATTTGAACCCGGGATCGCCGGCTTTCCACGGCCCTTCAGGCTTGGGGGACCAGAAACATATGAATGTGTCCATATCGTGCGATATGAAAGGTCTTCTAAGGTGATAATCAACGAGGATAGTTATAGAGGCTATTACCTAATGGCTGATATGAAAAGTTATGGGTATAGCATTTTGAGGCTTGAAGAGGTAGTCTCCTTCACGCTTTATGGAG
>QMWT01000121.1 GCA_003661775.1 Thermoprotei archaeon | reverse complement strand
GTCTCTTACCTCAATCATTTTTAATGCTTAATAAACTTAACTTACACGTTCCATGCGGGCTTGAGTCGTGGGAAACTTTTGTTATGGTGGGACTTTCTATGACAGATGTGGGACGATGTGTGCTAGGGTTCGTGTTGATAGTAAAGGTAGGGTAGTTTTACCAAAGAAGTTTAGGGATACACTTGGTATTAAGGAGAGGGAGGAGTTGATTCTAATACTTAGAAATAATAGGATTATTGTTGAGAAGGTTGAGAACCCATTTAGAGTCTTAGAGGAGGTATTAGGAGATTTAACATTTAGGCGGGAATTGAGGAAGACTGCTGAAGAGGAAGCATTAAAAGAGGTTAAGAGAGATTAACGATGTTGAAAATTCTTATAGAGACAGGTTTCCTACTAGCACTCAACCCTAGAGATAAACATCATGAATGGGCTTTAAACATTCTTAAAGAGGTAAAAGATGGAAGGGGTACACTATACATTTCACCTATAGCTCCAATAGAACCATCATTGATAATGAGGTCAAAAGGGCATAATGGTAGAGATATATTACGTGTACTAAACGCATTGGAGAGCATTGTTAGGAGATATACAAAACCCTACTATCCACCATTGGAGTTAAGACACATAATATACGCGACAGACCTAAGAACAAGATATTCAGAACTTACATTCTTCGACTCAATCCATGCTTCAATAGCTATACTCGATAACCTCACATACTATGATCTTGATGAGACTATTAAAAACATTATAGATATTGAAGTGAAAAGAAAAAGTAACATAAGCCTATCTCCATAGTTTTTCGAATAAACTCTCAGTATACTTATTTCTAAATGTTCAAGCAGATGAGTACGTAATACATTTTAGTTTAGAGTGCCTATTCATACCTCTAGCTGAGGTGCTAAGCTTCGTATGGCTCTAAAAAGGTCTGAATCACTCATAGAGTTTATTGAAAATATTAAGCCTAAGGGGAGTGTTAAGGTTTTCATTAAGGGGAGAGAGGAGGAGGGAGTTGTAGAAGATGGAAGAATTGAAGAACTTGCCAAGAAGCAATCAACTAACAACAGTATGTAGTAGGCTGAAAAGAACAATTCGAGTAGTTCGTGTAGAAGATTTATAGTGAAAGGTCTTGAGTGCTGAGCCTCTCTCCATGTAGTTTCGGATGATTAAGGTCTAGCATAAACCTCCCAGTCAATCATCTAGAAAACGTGGTATTTATGCCTAAGTTTCTGATTCAGAAGAGGTTGCAGAGGAAGCTTTGAGCAGTTAAAGAGGTTCTAGGCGAGCTAAGCTGTGAGCTGAAGGCCTTCTTATCAGATGAAGATTACGAGGAGCTGATAAAGGGGATAGCTGGAGCTTTTTGATGAGGTGAAAGAGGTTAACAAGTTCATCGAGGAGCTTGGAGTTAAGCGGGCCGTCTTGACGTAGCTTCACGTTTTAAGGAGAAAGAGAATAGTGCTGTGACACATCAACCGCCACTAAGTAACGAAGTATGTGAAAAGAAACGACCTACTGCTACCCAAATACGTGAGGAAAGTTGCTTGAAGGCTCATTGTTAAGACCATGAGTCGAGAAGTCGCCGGATTCGTGCAGTCTAAATTCAGCGGACTGAAGGTAAGCGAGGCAAGAATACGAGGACCTCCTATCTGAATCAGACGAGAACTACCCTAAGTACATCAACTACTTATCCAGCACGCTCGACAAAGCTTCATCACCCTACCTCTAAAATACGTAATTAGATTGCCGAGTCTAAACACCATGCCTACACTTCTCAAAGAGCTATCTGCATCCACAAACATTGTGGAGTTCAGAGAGGATCTAGACGAGCTGGTTAAGGCGCTGTACGAGGGGTAGTCCATGTCTAGCGGAAGGAATGCTGTTAGATGCGCTATTCTCTACGTTAAGCGTGGTTTTATATCCATGCACCCAAGATGCAAGGTAATAGTTGTGCTCAGGGAAAAACGGAAGCACGTTAGTGAGAGAACACCGTGTACCGTGGTACGTGTCCTTACTGCGGGCTTACATTTGAGCATGAAGACCGTGACCTGGTTAAGTCTGAAACCGAAAAGCATATGAGGGAATAGCATCGTGAAATCCTGCTTGGCGAGGCGAGCCGTACTCGTTACTGGGAACTATTCGAGCTGGAAACAACCCTGAAGTGGTACGCTGGGGTGATAGCTGCTCGTAGCATAAGAGTGTGCTGAAAACCAGGGGAACAGATAAAAGGGAAATACGGGGCATGTGCTAGGCGGGGAGCTCTGCTCCTCGGAGACACAGGTGTGCTCGTGGTTTAAGTGCTGGAGAGAATCACATGTTCCGCGTGATTCTCTTTTCCAAGTGACTCTTTTTGGGAAGAACAGAATGCTACTTGCTCACACAGGATTCGTCCCATCATGATTGCCGTAGCTGAGCCGGCATAACGTAATTATACTTTGAAGCGAAGGTTTTTATAGGCTCTCCGACCTGGAAGGGCGAGCCCCCTGTAGGCAGGTGATGGGGTTACATGGCTGTTCAACGCAGAGTTAGTCTTGGACTGGATATTGGTGGCACGAACATTGATGTAGCACTAATCGACGCTGATGTGGGCAGTGTCCTATATTATGGTAAGTTCTCGAGGCACACGCACACTGTTGTCGAAGCTCTTAAGACCGAGCCTGTCAAGCGATACGCCGAGTCGGCGAGGAGAGTCATGCTCAGCACGTCTAGGGTGCTCAATACATTCTTAGAGACAAGGCTGCCGAGCACATTCCTCGTGTTAGCTCCGGGCCCAGGTCTCCCACCGCCAACAAGCCTTGCCGAAGACTGTATTGT
>QMWT01000120.1 GCA_003661775.1 Thermoprotei archaeon | reverse complement strand
TTTACGTGTGCTACCACGGTTCCGTCTAGCTCTAGTGCGCTGCTTGCTTCTCCTAGGCCTCTCTGGATCGCTGCTCGGCTCTGCTGTGTTGTGAAGAATCCCATGTTCAGTACTACGAATGCTAGGGCTGCGGCTACTATGACGAACGCTATCATCACGATCGCGCTTTCGATACCTACAATACCTCTTCTGCCGAAGCTCCGTCTCCTCCTCTTCGCATCACGTGCCATCGACTTCACCCGATCTGGGTCTTGCGTGTCTGAGCATCGCTGCACCTCAAAAAATCTTGGTTTGGGGAGGCGCCTGCCCGGCTACATAGAGCTGCACTTGGCGGCTTTGCTGCCGCTGCCCACGCCGCATCGTTGCAGAGAGTAGGTAGCACACAGATATGGCGTTGGGGGGTGACAAGACGTTTCCGGGCGTTTTTTTTTTTGTGTGGGTTGTCAAAGTATGCCTGACGGACTCTGGAGACCGCGCTGTGCCCCGGGCTAATTTAAGAGCTAAGGTATTATTGGGAGACGTGGCATGACTGCAGATGGCTCATTAGAGCTAATAGTTGATGGTGCTAGTGTGAAGGGTGTGGCTATCTTCAATGGCATGAATAATCTTATTGCCTATTGGCCTCCTTACCTGACGTCGACGCTGCCTAAGCGTGTTGCGGAATTAGCGCACGTTCTCGCAAAGCCCGGTGATTACCTAATTGCGAAGCTTAGCAGTTTTGAGGATTCTAGATACGGCAGAGATGTCACGTTTGCTCTTCTCAAAACCCGGGAGAGGCTATTCCTGCTAATCCTTAGTGTTGATGCTCCCGCTGAGGCACTTATTCAAAGACTTCAAAAGATCATTACGGATCTTCGCCTTGGGAAGTACGCGGAGTAGGTAGAGCCCCGTGAGAGTTTTGTAGAAGCGATTCGATTTCGCGGAGCAACCTTGCCACTCTTACACCTTTTTCGGTTAGGGAGACGAGTTTCCTCCTAGGATACCCATTCTCCCTAACTTCTACGAGCTCCAGACTACGTAGAGCCTCGATATGGTGCCTGATGTTATACTGGATCCCTGCCAGCTCCATGACCCTCCTTACATGTGTAGGTTTCCCCTCCTTGAGCAGAGCTAGCAGGATTCGCTGCTGCGCTATACCTAACAAGGCTAGATCGTTAGTACTGTTGCTTACATCCTTCTTACTCCTTTCTCGTATGTAGCGCGTAGCACTTCATACAACAATAAAAGGATCTGTGTTCTACCAGTCTCCGGTGGCCGCTGCTTGGTACAAGAAGATCCCTCTCACTTCCCAGAACCTGAAGGTATTAAGAAGGTGTTGAGAAGATTCCTGGGAAGTATTGGTGAAGAACTTGCAGAGAATACTATCAGGAGGCTAGACCAACTACAGAAGCGTGTGAATGTTCTTGAACAAGAGCTGAGAGAGTTAAACAAAATCGAATCAAAACTTGTCAAGGTGGTGGGAGAGCACCTAGAGCATGTTGCTGAAGAAATAAGCTGGAAGTGCCTTGACCCCTCCCTCATTAGTGCTAAGCTTGCTAGCTCATTTCCGCACGGCGTATGTATGAACTACCATTTAGATAAATGGGATTTAGTTAAGCTTCTACTGTTCCTAGAGGTCCTGACGTCTCTCCTTGAGCAAGGTGCTGGCAGAGTTTCTCTTCCAGGAGCAGGTTATGCAGATAAGCTTGTCCTCACTAAACCCTCTGTAGAGAGGGCGAGCAGATCCCTTGAAGCCGCATTGGATATCGTTATGCCTACCGCGGTTGTAGAGTTTGACGATGAACGTTCCTATACGCTATGGCTTGAAAAGCCTATACCTAAACTCAGCTTTGTACCCACTATAGCTATAGCCCGGGGATCCATAGATGTACAGAGAACCGGGGAGGGGACATCCATAGTCATTAGCCACAGAGGACAAAACCAGGTTTTATGGAAAATAGTGAGAGCAGGCAGGCTCCACCGGATCTCCCCCGGGGCGATCCATCGTTTAAAGTGCGTAATACATGCTGTAAAGAGCTCGGGTGAGTCGAAGAGGTGTGTGAGATTGCTGAAGAGCGCCCCCATCTCGACCGAGAGATACCGGGTAATTGCCATCAAGGAGAGAGATCTTGTTAGACTTAAGAAGATTATTGGCGATGTCAAAAACTTCTTAGCAGAATTGAAGTGGGATTAAGTACTGTGAGCACACCCATACAGAGTTTTAGAGCGCATACATCGCCAATATCAACAAGATGCTGGTAGCTACAAGCCACATAGCTACGGGGATAGTTACCCAGGCAAAACCTGCGAAGGCGGATATGATCAGTGCGAGGTTGCCCAGGGTTATGATCAGGCTCAACCTCCTGTAGATAAGCTTGGGGTGGCCCACACCCGTAATTAGGCTAAGTATTCGAGCAGGTATACTATGTTTAAATTTGACGTAGTGGGGCATTCTGTAGAACATATGCAGCCCCTCACTAGTAAGCCTGTAGTAGATGTTCCAGCGCCCTTTATTAACTCCGAAAAACCCGAGTATCCTCCTCAAGAGGGAAGGCTTTATGTATCTTCTGAATAACCTTAGGGGACGTCCTTTCTCAGAGTACATATCTAGGTAGGTTTGGGCTCTAGCCTTACTCAGGTTTAGTAGCCTAGCTATCGTCCCTAGATCTAGCTCGCCTCTCCTACTTGTTGCTATGGCTATGAGAGCATCTGCTACATAGATGTGTTGAGTAAACTCCCTCGCCTTCTCGTTTACGAAAGCTCTCCGGGCCAGAGCACTTCTTCTCAACTCCTCTCTTGTTATACCCGATACAGCTAGCAGTCTCTCATAATAACTTCTACCTTTCTCCGTAAGCCTATAGAGCTCA
>QMWT01000119.1 GCA_003661775.1 Thermoprotei archaeon | reverse complement strand
TATCAAAAGCTAGGTACGCGATAAACCCCAGTAGGCACGAAGCCTTCAGCATATTCGCAGCAGAGGCTCTAGCAATAGGAACACCAGCAATAGTATCGAGAGAAATAGCAGAGAACCTAGAGGCGGAAACAAAACCATTCCATAGAGAACTGGTCATAGTGGAAAAAGCTCCTATAAGAACGTGGAGTGAGGTGGTGGAATTATACCTGAAAAGCTTGTATTATATGGAATCATGAAAATTGCTTTGGTTAGGAGAAAGTGCTACGCACTTGAACTGTGATAACAAGTTGATGTTGAAAAATCTTCAAAGCCTAGCCTAAGGCAACTCATAATAGTGGTCAGGGTAGAAGTCGAAGAACCCTCAACCAAAACACCTTGACAGGTGGGGATGATACGCAGAGAAGCAGGTAATATTTAGGCCACGCGCATGTTGAGGGTATCTATTGTAGTGCCAAGTAAAGGATATGAGTATCTCAGGTACCTTTTGTGGGGGTTACGTGAACAGGTTGTTAGACCTTACGAGGTCATCCTAGTTCTCAGGGAGTGTAGTGTTAGACCTATAGAGTATCTCTGCGGGAAATATGGCCTTCCCTACGTTGTCATTGAGCAGTTATCGGGCTTCTTCACTCACGCACTCAATATCGGGAAGAGAGAGGCTAGAGGTGATATACTCATCTTCACAGATGACGATGCGATACCGTTGCGGAAGTGGATCAAGAGGTATATCGAGCTACACGCAAAGTATCGGGACGTAGCGGCTATATGCAGTAGAGATTTGTACTTAGATCTAAGAAATCTGAAGGTCGAGCCGACACCCGATGACGAGATAGTAGTTAAGCTCTACAGATGGCTTGTAAGGCCTTGGCTCGAATCACCCCACCCACTATTGAAAAAGTATAGGCTAGGGGTCTATTTGACAAAGAAACTTGACGTTGTTCACGGCCCCTGCATACCCAGCAGAACCTGCTACTCCCTACCGTTTAGAGGCGTCAACATGAGCTTTAAGACAAGCTACGTGTACAACGCTTGGTTTCCAGAACACGAGTCGCTGAAGAGGGCTCCTGGAAACGAGCAGTACTTCGGTCTACAGCTAGTCCTCAAAGGTCTTGACACGATATATGTGCCAAATAACCCAGTACTACACATAGTGCGTCAAAGCTTGTCAAGAGGCGATAAAAAAGAGATTATTAGAGAGTTCAAAGTAATGAAAGCCATGTACGCAAAACTCGTCGGTCAACAGTCATGAGAGTAGCGCTACTCTCGTCAGGGCTAGTGCCTCTACCGCCTGTTAGAGGGGGTGCTGTTGAAGAATACGTATTTCAGCTCACAAGACATCTCAGAAAGCTCAATGTAGAGGCTGTGGCTATTGACTACACATTCAATGATAGCAATGTAGGATTGCACGATATTGATGGAAGCTTAATTCTAAGGATCAAAGTGCCTAGGATCGTTAGGGCTCCCAAGGGGAAAATTCTGCAGGAGCTTGTCTTCGGGTTGAAGGTCTGCGAAATACTCAGTGAATTCGATGTTGTTCATGCCAATACTGCATGGGCCAGCTTCGCGGTAGCTTTGGAACATGGAGGTAGAGGGCTTGTCTACACTTGTCATAACCCGTTATGGCCTGAGGAGAAAGTTCATGTAAGTGAGCATGTTGTGAGGCTTGTTGAAGGATACACTATGAGAAGAGGTAGAGCTGTTGTAGCTCTTAACAAAACCATGATGAAAGCTATAGTGAGTAAAGCACGTGTAGATCCGCAGAGAATCTTTATCGTGCCCAACGGTGTAGATACAGGATTCTTTAAACCAAGTATCCCGGCGGACGACATTGTTAAGAAGTATGGGCTTGAAGGGAAAAGGATCGTTTTGTTCGTTGGAAGAGTAACCTATAGAAAAGGGGTACACCTGCTACTAAAAGCATTCAGAGAGCTAATTACTAGGTATCGAGATCTGAAGCTCGTTATAGTGGGACCTTTAGCAGATCACTTTGGCGAGGCAGAGCCTTCGCATTACGCAAGAATGCTTATGGAGTACGCCGAGAAGAATATGCCTAGAGACTCCTACGTGTTTACGGGACCAGTAGATAGGGATGCACTGAGGAAACTGTATTCAACAGCATATGTATGTGTACTACCATCCTACGCTGAAGCCTTTCCGATGGTTCTCATCGAAGCCCTGACATCGGGATGTCCAGTCATAGGATCTAACGCTGGCGGTATAGGTGACATTATCGAGGAGGGTGTATCAGGGTTTATCTTCAAGAAGGGCGATTATATGGATTTGAAAGAAAAACTGGAGATTTTGCTAAACAACGAGACATTAAGAAAAACAATGAGCATCAACTGCAGAGAAATTACAGAAAGGAAGTATAGCTGGTATGCTATAGCAACAAAGCTCAAAGAAGTCTACAAAATATTGTAGCATTATTAAACACAGGTTCTAAATGAGCTATGAATGACAATAACGTGTCCTCTGATGAGGACTTTTCTAGGCGAAAGAACAAGCTTCCTAGGAAGAATATTAGCAGGAACTCAAATCTGTACTTAGGTGATCACTAGGTTTGAGGTCTCCAGTACATCGATTAGATATTACTAATGGGATTGTATTATAGGTAGTTATGGGCCTCAAAATACTTCATATAGCTCCATTCTTCCATGGTGGAGTTGGCAGAGTCGCTCTAAACCTAACCAAGGCATTCATTAGATTAGGTTGCAAAGTTGTTTTAGTAGCCCCTGTTGAAATATTAAAAGGATTAAGGGCTCATGTCGAAAAGTACTATACTCTACGTAACCCAACAATGAGAGATCCTCTTTATGCAATTCAATTCTATAGCTTAAACCACGATAAAATCAAAGATATCGTAAAGCTGGAGAAGCCTGACAT
>QMWT01000118.1 GCA_003661775.1 Thermoprotei archaeon | reverse complement strand
TCGAGGAATTCCTAATACTTTCTCGTGACCAGCCAACTTAGAGAATGTATCCCATAGGGTTCGATGTTATTGGTGAAGCTCTTCTTAATATATTATACCTTACGACTTGACTACGCAGCTATGACTGGTAAGGGACTTCCCTCAATTATTAGACGTGACTATAAAGTTCAGGAGTAAAGAGTTCATTGATGTATGCGAAAAAGCTATTGAAGTAATTACTAAGGGACTTGAACGTTAAAAGGATTTGAGAACTCGTGCAAAACCTAGGTTTAAGTCTATAGGTGTAAAGCTTTTCAGAAAACTTCTAAGAGTGGGATTCATAGAGGAGGATGTTGAGGTTCTTCGTAACCATGGATATCGTGAAGCTAATAAATATAGAATGCTCATGAAGAGAGCTACTAAGGAAATGGGTATTAAAAGTATTGAGGAAGGCCTTACTAAACTTAAGGAAAGACGCATCACCCCTCAAGAGTATGTTATTAAGTACTATGAAAGTATGCTTGAAAAGGTTAGGAGAACCATCATTAAGAAAGGAGTAGTGGAGTTACCTCCCTTAGAGAGTATCAAGATAGTTGAAACCGTTTCCCGCTAGAGGGTCATCCCTGTTAGTTTAGTTTCTTTTAGGGTCACCTCTAGCGGGTTTGCCTCAGCCCACACTCTCATCGGTATCACTGCTACCTCTGGGTGTGGGTTCATCGGCTTCCCGCCCAACGGCATGGGGCGGTCATCCACGAGGTGCATGAGAAGGTTCGTACATGCGATTACGTCTCGGTCGTGGGAGAAGCCGCATTTAGGGCAAACCATAACCCTCCCCGCATTGCGGGTCATCGGGCGGAAACCACACAGGGGACAAGTTTGGGAAGTATACTTAGGGTCTACCTCCACAACTGGGACACCATACTTCTCAGCTACATCTCTGATGGCTTTAACTATGCCTCTGAATGCTGCTTGGTAAATGCGGTGCCTAAGCTCGGAATTCCTAACACCGTTAATCATTTTCTCGCTAGCACGCTTAGGTAGCTTCTCAACGATAATACCATAGCCTAGACTCTCAGCAGTCTTCACTATGGCTACAGCTACTTTCCTCCTCCAATCAGTCTTCCTATCGCGCTCCCTAAGACAAGACATCTTCCTCCTCCAGAGTGTGTAGAGAGGATATTTCTTGCCATTGATTTGTATACATAGCTTCTCTTGGAGTCTCCTCCTATGCTCATGGTACCGCTCTACGGTCTTCCTCAGCATGGTAATGAGCTTGTATGCTTTTCCGTCTACGAGGACGGTTACGTTATTCTCGTTAACATCTACGGCAAGCCAACCTCTAGGCTTGTATTCTTCAACATCCTTCTCGAAGACGAAGTAAACGTAGATCCTTCTCTCCTCATGGTCTAGCTTGAGCTTTGGTTGCGTTCTCAGTTTCCAACCAGAGTTGATATACCTCCAGTAGAGCTTATGCGGCTGAAGCTCTACTACAATCCAGCCTCTATGAGTTGCTACTATGATAGCTGTGTAGCCAAGAGGCTTCCAGAGATGGTCATCAAGCCAGATAGAGACCTTCCTCACGATGGGCTTCTCGGTGAAGGCTTTACCACGCTTCTTCAGCTCCATGAAGCTCTTGATACGTGTAGCAGCATCTTGACATGCAGTGTGAACATAGTGTGACGGTAACTGGAGATATTTATCTCTAAGCATGCGATACATATGTTTCTTGAGCCCAGTAAACGGCTTGATACCATGCCTGAAACCGTACTCTACGAGCTCCATCACCATCAGCTTGTACATCTCCTCAAGCTCTCTGAGAATCTCGTACTTCTTCTTAGTCAGCATTACACTGGGTACAATAACTGTTCTCGTTACCCTAGCCATTCTTCTCAACCTCCTCTAGGAGCTTTTTGAATTCTTCAACAAGCTTCTTTTTCTTGTGACCCCTCATACCGTAGAGCTTACCTGCAAATGATGTAACTATCGCTAATAAGTCCTCTATAAGTTCTTGATAAGCATCTTTCGGTTCCTCGCCATAGACAACTTCTATCTTTACTCCGTACTGTTTGAAGAAGTAATCAAGGTATTCAAAGCTGAACCTTGTGAGTCTATCCTTATACGTTATCACAACAACATCGATCTTATTGTTCACGACGTAGTTAAAGAGCTTCATCAAACCTCTACGATTGGTCTTAAGACCGCTAGCAACGTCGCTAAGGATGTCTATAACTCTATAGCCTTTAGCTGAACAATACTGTGTAAGATATTGTATCTGCCTTTCAAGGTCTGTTTTCTGGTCGCTAGAGCTTACACGAGCATAGATAACAGCACGTACTTCCTTAACCTCTGACTTCCTACCGAGTATCCGTTCAACCTCGCTATACGGTACACGTAGTCTACCGCTCGATAACCTTACAACATGTACCCTACCATTTCGTACCCACTTCTTAAACGTCTGATAGCTAATCCCAACAATTTCGCAGAACTCCCTAGGCTTCATCAACCTCTCTGGATTCCCAGCACTCATCAGACCCTCTCCGAAACCAAAAGACCCTAAACTACCCTAATAAAGGTTTCTGCCCCAGAGCTTATGAGGCCCATAATACCTTTCGCTGCCTTCATACCACCTGAAGTTCTTAGCTAGAGTTCCAGAGGTTTCTTCTTAGTAACGAAGCCCTTAAATGAGGAAATACTTAAACACCATAATATTATAGACATACTTAATACGGTGGTACATAAAGCATATCCAGGCCACCACGTACAACTAACATACATCAAGTTATGCCTGTCAATTATGAGGAAGATCTTAGTATGTGCTGATGACATTGTTAAGGGTTGAACTCATTACTGTGAGGAATTAATGCTTGAGTTAGAGATAGATACTAGTCCAGATGGGGGGCTGTGAGAGTT
>QMWT01000117.1 GCA_003661775.1 Thermoprotei archaeon | reverse complement strand
GTACTCATATGCGTTTTTTCTTGTGCATAAGTAGTCAAGCACTGCACGCGTTATAGATCTCTCAAAAATAACTGGGTTGTCGGTTTTCAGCGGTATCTGCTCAGCACGTAATGCAGCTTCCCTTAGCTTCATGTCAGTTAAAGTTTTATAGTTTCTGTGGAAATCAAAGTCGCATGGTTTGTCGGAAAATACTGTTATAATTAGAGCCTCTCTGCTTCTTCCAGCCCGGCCAGTTCGTTGCACAAAGTCCGAGAGATAAAATGGTGCGCCGAAGATTATTAGCCCATCTATTATGTCAAAGTCCACTCCAACTTCCAGTCCCCGCGTGGCTACAAGGAGATGTATTTCACCGCGGCTGAATTTGTCTTCTACCTCCGCCCTCCGCCGACTGTAGTCAGTAGAGTGCCCGTCTATGCTTGGGATCTCCCGCATTCTTTCTGCTATTTCAGGAACTAAAAGGCGGACTCTCGCCTCACCAATAAGCATATTGGCCTCAGCTATTCTGTTAACGAACACGAGAATGTGAGGTGGAGTCCCTCCCTTCACTTCAGCGCAGTACTTGAATATGGTTTCAGCTATCCTTGCGAGCGTTGCCTGAGGCGAATACCCTTTCGGAAGAATGAAAAGATGCACCTTACGGATGGCAGGGGTTTCTCTTTCCGACAGCTCGGCCGAAATAACCTGAATCTGACTCTCCGGCAGACCTAAAAATTTTGACGCAAATTTTGTTGGATTGCTAAATGTTGCACTTGACAGGATATATAAGGGGTTGTACTCCTGCAACCCGTTCACTGTTTTTATGAGAGTTTCAAGTCTTGAAATAATGTAAGAAACTTGTGCACCGAAGCTGCCTCTCAGCTGGTGCGCCTCATCAAAGACGAATATCCGCGGGTAGGTTGGAGCAAGTGTTACAGAATTTACTTTCAGATTGGCTTCACAGCCGTCGCACTTCCGCTTAGTTGGGCTGGTTGTCCGCCAGCCGCAGTTCCTACACACCCTTACAGATCTCCCGAAAATTGTCTGCTCGGATGGGTCATAAAACATTCTGACATTAAGCATGTCAGGCGTGGTTACCAGAATGTCAGGCGGTTGTGAATATATGCTCTGTCTAGTCGCTCTAATCATGCTCCCGAGAAATCTTCTCTTCTTCTTGTCGCCATTAATACCCAACATACACTGAGAGTTGCTACAACATACTTCCTCTTGAATCGCCCCTGTATCTGTCAGGGTGAGTAATAACATTAATCTGCGGCCGCACTCCGGGCACTTGAAGCGCAGGTCTCTGCTAACAGATGCGCCAATCATAGTGTTCTCAACTTCTCTTTCCCTATTGTATGTGTCTCCATGAAGAATTCCGAATGTAAGAAGAGGCTTATCGACGCCAAGACGCTGGTTTAGGTGCCAAAGCATTTTAATAATAACGTCTGCTTGGTCGTGGCAGAGAGCTTTTGTCGGATAAAAGAGCAGAGATTTGACGCCAGGTCTGGGATCTCGAAGCTTAAAAGCCGTTGAATAGATTAAGATTGGAAGTAGGAAAGCTAGCGTTTTTCCGCCAGCTGTCCGAGCTGTTAAGGCTATGCACCGCTTAGTCCCTTTAACGAGGGCTCTAAGGATGGAGATGCAGCTCTTTTCTTGGAAAGTGTAAAGGTTGCTTAGTCGCCCTCTTCCCAGTCCTTGTAGGGCTTCAGCAAAAGCATCTGAGAGGGCTTCGACGTTAAGAATCCCCAACGCTTCTTTGTGTTGTTCTATTATGTCGTGAAGCGCCTCCTCGACGCTTCTTTGGCTTTTTTTAACACCGTACACAACCTCCTCATCCGCCACCGAATCTTCCAATACTATCAGATCGCTCTGGAGTAGGCTGACAAGGGAGTTAATTGGGTAAATTCCTGTCAGCCCAGCGACTTTTCTATCGTTAATTTTATGCATCCAGGAAATTTTGTGCCTGTACCCTAAAAGGCCGATTTCAGCCCTTACTTCTAATAGGTGTCCGACGCTCCACGTGTCGTCATTTGCATCGTAGATCACGAACTTAGGATTGTACAGGCCCTTGCCTCCGTGTGTAGCTGGCATGCTTAAATTGCTTCTATGCGCTATCCAGCCACCTATGTTTTCGAGCGCGCTTCCAAACACTACTACTTTAGAGCTGTTTCGCATCTCAACTCTAACTCTAAGACAGTGAATAAAGGCATAGCTAGGGCTGGTTGGTTGTTTCTGGAAAGGAAGGCGCCTCTCTTCTCCGTCGGCCAAAAGCCCTGCTCCTATGATAAAGGGAAGGTTCTCTGTGGAGAGGTATTTTAGAGCTGACTTGAAGTCTTTACATGGAATTTCAATTTTTAACGAGCCGCTTCTTAAACTTCGCTTCTCTTCTTCATGGTATAATGGTTTTTCCTCACCATCAAATATGTCTAAACAGACTGTAGCCTCCTTTTCGTCTTCTATCTTAACTGAAACAGTGACCAGCCTGAATTGCTGTCTTTCAATAACTTCTTTAGCAGGCTTTATAGTAGGCGGGGCCGTACGGATAAAAAATCTGTAGAACAACCGTAGCTCTCTGTGCGGGGCCGCCTTTTCCAGTTTTAATCCCTCAAAACCCAAAATATGTGGAATAATTCTTTGTGAACTCCAATAAGCCTTCTCTTCTAGAGTTTCCTCAGAAAGAAGCTCCTCTTCTTCCTTTTCAGCAACAAAAACAATATTTCTGGACAACCTACTGATCAAATTCTTGTTTTCTCTTCGATTCGGCCCCAGTAGACCGATGTGTGGATGTTTTGTATGCCTTCTGGTGCGGAGACCATAAAGAATATTTTTAGCCAGGGATAGAATGTCTTTATCGGTTAGCGTCAGTAGTTCATTTTCACTAGAACTAGAATTAGTCACAAATACCCCCCTTAGGACGCTTATAATT
>QMWT01000116.1 GCA_003661775.1 Thermoprotei archaeon | reverse complement strand
GATATGCACCGAAGGCATGATGATATGCATCAACGGCACATGGTCAGGCTGCCTGAACGCCACGCTACCGGCCCCCGAGGCATGCGACGGGCTTGACAATGACTGCGACGGTGTGGTAGACGACGGGTGCAACATTACCAACATCACCGAAACCAATATAACGGTTGAGGAGAAGGTCATACAGTACGGGGCTGTGCTGGGAAGGCCTGTCAAGTGGGTGAAGAAGGTCAAGCTCTCCCAGGAATCAGCAAATGTCACGGTGAAGCTTCCGAAAGGGGTGAACAACGTCACAGTGAGGAAGATAACGAACATCACCAACCATACCATCCAGCCCAGGAACATTACCATAAAGACGCCCACCCCGATAACCGGCGCATTCCTGTCAAGGGAGGACAGGAACAGCATGATAGACATGATATTCGACTTCCTTTCATCTGTTCTTGACTGGTTCAGGGGCGCGATAACAGGCCATGTAGTGGCTTCTGTAGAAGTCGGTGAGCCCAATGTCATAATCAACGAATCCCTGAACGAGACAGAGTTGACCATAAACGAGGAGGTAGAGGAAGTAGAGATAGAGTATTGGACAGATCCGCCTGTGGCAGTGGAGAGGGTAATCTCGAGCTACGTGAAGATAGTCAACATAAGCTCCGAGTACCGCTATGAGAACATCCTATCATATACATACCTGCCTTCAGAAGCCCCCGCAAGCTCAATAAGGCTGTATTGGTTGGTCAATGGCACAAGGACGGAGATGCCTATAGACGCTTATGACACCAACGGCAACGGGCTCGCAGACTACATAGAGTGGGTGACGCCCCACACCAGCAACCAGACCTTCGAGGTGAGGATAACCATATTCAACGTGCATTCGTACCCGACGCTCGGCGGGAACTGGACGGTCAGCTTCAACACGACAGGCAGGGCTGACCTTAGGATATCCCCGTCGAACGGCACCGCGTGGTCAAGGCATGACAACGAGAGCACTGATTTGCAGTTCCTTGGGCTGCGCTGCGGGGACCAGCCACTGAACTACACATGGGATTCCAATACGGTTATAATACACGATTACGAATGCAACCAGACCAGCTATGAGACGAGCAAGGAGCTCACAGAGGGCAAGCACTACCTCAGGTTCGAGTTCGGCGACCAGACGGCCTACGCCGAGAACTATGTGTTCAAGTCATTCGACACTAACCTGGGCCTGGGCAACTACACGGAGGACACGTGGTACAACACCACCGGCACAGGCGGGGTGGAGGCAGGCCCTGACGCCCGCAATACCTTTAACTATGCCGACCTTTATGCCGACGCCCTGGTAGGCTACTGGCGCTTCACCAAGAACTCCTCAGCAGACCTCTCGGTCCAGGGCAACGACGGCACATTCAAGGGCGATGCCACGGCGGAGAACTCCACCCTGGTGCTGGATGGTGATGGGGATTATGTGAATTTTGGAAATGATGCAACCCTGAATTTTAATAATACTAAGAATTATACATGGAGTTCTTGGATAAAATATGAAGATTCTTCACAGGATGAATTACAATGTTTTATTTCAAAGGATTTTTGTGTAGGAAAATGTAGTGGATTTAATCTATGTGTTAATACTAGTGCCAATGAAATTGTAGTTTGTACACAACCCAATAGTGGATCCTGGTCTTGCGAGGGTACTGATTCAATTGTATCAAACGATTTATGGATATTTCCAGTAATTGTTTATAATGGGTCTCAAGGTTGGGATATTTATATTAATGGGGTTTATAATGGAACTGCAACAATAACTGCAAGTTCTGATACAAATTCAGATTATTATATAGGTGCGGGGGTTGATACTTCTCAAAGTGATCAGGTTGCAGATTATTATTTCAACGGCTCAATTGACGAAGTAATGATCTTCAACCGCTCACTCGGAGCAGAGGAAATCAAGGCCCTCTACAAAGCCCGCTCTCCGGACGCCAACTACACCAGCCGCACCTTCGATGCCGGCAGGGTTGTGGACTGGCAGGTCTTCAACGCCACCCAAGACCAGTCCTATGACAGGGACACCACCTATACAAACGGGCTTGAACTGTGGATGGACTTCGACGATGACTTCGGTACCGCAGTCATAGACAAGTCAGCCAACCACAACGACGGCACGAGAGCAGGAGATGCAACCATCAACGACACTAACTGCCATGACGGGCAGTGCCTGCATCTGGACGGTGCTAACGATTGGGTGGACATACCAAATGTGGTAACGGATTACCCAGTAACGCTCAGCTATTGGGTGAAGCCGATGAACCATTCCGAGACTGGGGTTCATGTATACCTACACCTTGGCTCTGGCAAATGGGTCGCTGGTGGTATCTGGGATGCTGAAAACAAATTCCTGACTTCAGTCAGCGGAGTTACTGCTTCCGAGGATTATTTCAAGGATAACGAATGGACGAACGTGGTGCTGGTCAGGACGGCAACGGGTATGTCCATATTCATAGATGGTATCAACAGGACCGAATATACTTCGAACTCCTGGTCGCAGTCCGGTACAGTGACACAGATAGGTACCAGGAACAGTTCTCCCGACCGGTGCTTCAACGGCTCCATAGACGATGTCCAGATATGGTCACGCCCCCTATCCTTAGACGAGATAGCCAAGCTCTACAAGAAAGGGGTGGCACGGCTCGGCTACCAGACCTGCACCGGCTCTTCCTTTGAAATGTGCAGGGGGCCGGACGCCACTGTTAACCAGACCTGGATGTCCAACCTCACTTCTAACGACCCGTCTTCAGGCGCCACCCACCTGGTGGGCTACTGGAGGTTCAACGACAACTCCAGCGTTGACCAGTCTGTCCAAAGGAATGATGGTACTTTCAAGGGGGATGCGCAGGCGACAAGCGATTATCTGGCGCTGGACGGCGACGGGGATTATGTT
>QMWT01000115.1 GCA_003661775.1 Thermoprotei archaeon | reverse complement strand
GGTTTTAATCATAGTACCAGGCTCCTTAGACCACCACATTGACAGCCCAAATAAGCTTACAATGTAATCACAGAAACCCCATAATACTGATGATGCTAAGACTAGTATAGTAGCAAATACATAATACCTTTTACGAGTACCCTTGAATCCTTGTGAGTTCATTAGAATAGGTGGTTTCTCACCTCCTAACCGTTATAGTTAAATCAATGGAACCCCTAAGGGCTAGGAAGGCCTATTGATTTAACTGTAAAAGCTTTTAATAAAGGAGAGATCTTCTCTACTTCTTTTTGCATCTTCTAGGAGTTTGATTACATTGTCAACATCCATGTAAAAGGGTATGCATTCTGCAGGTTTTCTCTCTTCCCCCGACACCTTATCTGCAAGACCACAAGCTATATGCCAGAAGGGGTCTGTAGGCTCTATATGTACTGTAACAAGGCATCCACAATCGCCCACTTTGCGTAATCTAAAGTGAGCTTGTTGTCTACCTCTTGGAATCACTACATCATAATCGTTATCAGCCGTTCTAAAGATCCTTGGGCGTACATAACCTCCAAACCTTAATAAGTAATCTATTACTTCCTCACAGTCTTTGTTGACATATGCTTCAAAACCTTTTTCCTCTTTCTTTAATCTCTTACATGCCTTATCTAGTCCCTTAATACATTGTTCCTTACTCTCACAAACCTTCTTTAGGAGTTTAATATCCTCATACTCTCCTAGTTTCGATGACATTGTGTATGCCATCGAAAGTAGTTTTTCATCAAAGTTATCCAGAGTCTCAGCATATATCGTGGAAGATGGGTGCTTCTGCTCCTCAACAAAAGTTCTGAGTAGTGTTGTTGGTAACTGGGTATCCGTGTATGGCCTTATCTTCATCTTGAATCCTTTGGTATAGTTGCTTCGTCGAGTCCATCTCTCATAGTGTAGGTGCTCAGTTATGGGCGTTGAGAACTCGTTTATGAGGTTATCATTTCTCTTAGCAGGTTCCCAAGCTCCTCTAGAATTTTCCTTCTCGATGATTTCCCTACGTAGAAATCCTATTGATAAACTTAATATTTCCTTTATTTTACCCCTCAATCTCCTAGCTGGGGGCTCTAGTGTGTCCATAGGGTATCCCTCTAGAGCTTTGAGCAAATACTCCTACCCAGAGTGATATTTGCCTAAACTGGAACAAAAACTTGACTGCTGGTACTGCTTCATTTCATTCCAGCTTGGAGTACTAAAACATTAAGTAATACTTCCTTCAAAGAGAAGTACCTATGGCATGTATAATCCATAAAATTCCACATTAGCATATTCGGATTCGCTGGGCTCATCTAGAAAGCTTAAATACTCGTACCCAAGCTTGTCATCACTAAATTTTGTAATCTTGGTTCTCCTTGCCTCTACCGAAAGCGAGTACTCCATATCTACCTAGGAATAAGGGGCTCGAGTCTTTCGATGCCTTCTAGTAGTAATGTAGCAGCTCTGGCTAGAGATGGCGGCTTTACATAACTCCAAAGCCTTGTAAAAACAGATATGTTGGCACACTCCATCCTCTAGCAAACGGTTTTACGTTCCTTCTTCTTTCCAATACCATTCTCGCAACTTTCAGAGTTCTAGGAGAGAGCTTCTCTCTGTACAGCCAGAGATAGCTCTTAGGTTTCTGCTTCACGAGTTCAACATGTAGGAAGACTTCAGCAAGCTCCCTCAATCCCCTAGAGCTCAGGAAGCTCTCCAGATGCGCAATTAGTCTTCTGCTTTCACTCTCCCTGAAGGGACTGTAGGACAGTACTACTCCAGCACCATCAAACCATACTGAAAACTGTACACTATCTTTGTTAAAGCCGACCCAAGTTGAATGTTCTTCGACTTCTGAGAAGAGCTTCTTTACTGCCAGATAGGCTGCGGCAATGGCCTGAATCCTACTCTGGTATGGAAGTAGACTAACGCTGATACCTCTCTTTGGCCGTGGCTCAGTCTCGACAATAACGCTATTATCCTTGACTAGGACTAACCCTATGCCTAGTTCCTTTAAGACCTCTTTATGGGACTCATGAATATTCTCAACGGCAAGTACTGTTAGCGGAAATAGCTTCGAGTATTTCCTTAATTGAGGTATAACAACACTTATGAGCTCGCTCATGGACGATATAGTCCCCTTAATCTCCATTGCTATAGGAATTGCTACACCATCATTACCATCTCCTAAGAGTCCAAATATGACTAAATTAACCTTGCCACCTCCAGCTACAGGAATCTCGAATTCCTCAACACAGGAGTATAGGTGTTCATTCAACTCTACACTTCTCAACACTTCATTAGCATTATCCACTATCACCTTCACTATTTCCTTATGCCTGCGCAATTCCCACACCTCATCAAGCCTCTTCACGAAGACATATCTGCATGCATATAGAGCTCTTAAGAGACTTAAGTGCCGAGCTCACCCTGAAGCAAAATCAATAGTTACAACAGATGCTAGGTCTTACTCAAACCCTCAGGAAAGTAGGTACTCTCTTACCTTCGCGATGGCTCTTGTCTTGATCTCCTAGCGAGGTGTGATGAGAGATGCTTAGACACAAGCATAGAGATGTTTTATGCTTGTGCTTTGAAAACGGGCTTGAACCCGCTTTGTGCCGTTTTATGGATTAGAATTACTCCAAAAAAAGAGAAGGGTTTTTAAGTCTAGGTTTTAGCCCTAGCAGCCTTAGCCTTCCTAACCTCCTCTGCCAACTTAAGAGCCCCTATGATGAGGTTGAAGAGCTCTTCACTACAAATTATATCCCGATAGATAGCATCGACCTCGGTAAGCCAATCAGCTATAATACCCTCCACCTCCCCCAGACCTAGGCCCCTATCCTTGGCTATTGAAATGAGCTCTAGAACCTGCATGAGTGTCTCGTACTTGGCCCGAGCATAAGCTAGTGCT
>QMWT01000114.1 GCA_003661775.1 Thermoprotei archaeon | reverse complement strand
GACGGCTACGGCTACACGATTGACGTGGAGAAAGCACTAGATAAAGCCCATGAGATTCTCGATAACTTAGATGACTACAGGGCAAGGGTGAGGGAGTACGCTCAGAAGGTGCTCAAGAGTAGATTCAGGTGGGATCTAATAGCTGATGAGCTAATTAAGATCGTGAGGGAGGAGTATAACCGTTAAAAATGCAGTTTCGTTTAAACGTACTTCACTGTTTTTCTAGTTGCGACACACATCACAGCGTCAGTAGTTAGTGCCTTCTGCTCCGTGCACTCTAGGAAGTTGTGGGGGTCTCTTGGGTTGTAGCAGTAGAACCTACGCTCTATTATATCCATGTCATCTAGCTGTAGCCTCCATAAGTTGGTGGGGTTGTAGACCCTCTCAAATGTAGGCGGGTGGTGGGGTCTGCCATAGGGTACCGTAAGTATGAGCAGTCCCTCAGTCCTTAGCCACCTCTTCAGCTTCTCCATAGTCTTTATGTCTCCGTCAGGGTCTTCTATTCTCTGACCGTAGCAGTTAAGCCCTACGTGCTCTACCGTGCTCACAGCTACTATGATGTCGAAGTACTCGCTGGGGAACTCATGCTCAAGTATGTTAGCCTTAATGAATCTAGCGTTACCGTAGTCGTCCTCCCTGATGTCTATAACGTAAACATCGAATCCCTCCTCACTTAACCACTTGCTCAGCCTTGAGTCCGCTCCCCCCACATCCAGTATTCTTATTGATTTCCTATATGGTCTGGGCAACACCAGCAGGGGCATCAGGTACTTTACCGTGAATTCATACTCCCTGCTCCTCTCATATATTCCCGTATGCATGACGTACCTAACCAGCTCCGAGAAGGTAGGCACTAGCTCACCACTCTTTATTTACCTCTTAGCACAGTAAAAAATTGGGTGAATTAATGAGTGAGGAGAGACCTAAGTATCCAGTTGATTCGGCTAAGACAACCATTAAGGTGGAGGTGATAGTTAAGGACAAGGAAGGCAACATAAAGTACGAAGTGGCTCAGTAGGTAACTATTTATAAATCACATAAACAACTTTTTAATTGGTGTTGAACGGGTATGGCGTTAGACGTAGCTCCAAAAATAGCTATATCGGGCTGGGTTGAGGTAATTGTCAGGGACAGGCACGGTAAGCCCAAGTACGTGGTCACCTTAGCTAAAGGGAACCCGACACCTATCGTGCCTAAGGGTGTTCTGCCTGAGACTCAGGTGTTGTTTTACTTTAGGAAGAACGTAGTTACTAACGCTGGTCTAGCAGAGATAATAAAGCTTGTCTTTAACTTAGGAGGCACCCCATTCGAGTACGTAGCCATAGGTACTGGAACCACGTCGGAGAGTGCGACAGATACAGCACTTGAGAACGAGATAGCGAGGAAGAAGGCATCCGTAAGCCAGACAACAACTACCATAACTAATGACACGGCACTCCTTGAAGCTACGTTCTCAAAAGCTGACGGACTCTCAGGCTCTAAGACCATATCTGAGGCAGGTGTATTTAATGCGTCATCGGGTGGCACCTTATTAGCTAGAAAGACCTTCACAGGGGTTCCCGTGAACTTCGACGCTGGCGACTCCATAACGATCAGGTACTACATACAGATGAGCAGGTAAGGGTTATGAGCAATGGTAGTGAGGATAAAGCGGAAGCTGGAGTACAGGGGCACGGCAACACCATCAGACCTCAATACTGAGACAGACCTAATCAACCTAGGCACATTCAGCAACCCAATCATTCTTGAGGGCTACATAGACACTAGCGCACTACAGAGTGGTGACGCTGTAAAGCTAATAATATACATAGCCGTTGATGGAACAAACAGGCGGAAGCTAGACACCATAGAAATCACGGAACCACTAGATAACCCGATAGTACACCTACTCTCAATGACGTTGCCCGCTGATGCTCAGCCAAGAGTGACACTAACCCAGACATCAGGCACCCTCAGGTCATTCCCGTACTGGTTCATAGTGCAGGAGCTAGAGGAAATATAAACTTTTTAAATACCTCAGACCTTATAGCCTAGTCAAATAACCTAGCACCATCTGGGACTCCTAGACCTATCGCTCCCGAAACATATACCTGCATCAGTCTCTTGTGGAATATTTGCCATATATTGGTTATGGGTACTAAGGATGAGGTAAGCCTGAAGAACCTGACAGCGGATGCGCTTATGGAACCCCATGAGCTTCTCCACAGGTACTTTAGTGCACAGCAATGAACGACAGGGGTTGGTGAAGCCGACTGCCTCTCACCCCAGCAGTCAGTTGATACGTTAATGACGCTCAAGAAGGAGTTAAGACCTGCAGTACCAATAGCCCCCTTCTCGCACGTGCAGTGCCCGTTCTGCTGGGCATTGTAGAATGTGTAACCTATCGGCTCTATCAGCAACCAGTTATAGTCCCTAACCCTAGCAGCTAAGTCTTTGTAGTAGTTCTGAGCAACTGTCTTATAGTCTGGTGCGAAGTCTCCCGCACTTGTGTCATATATTAGCCCGTACTGAGTTGGTATCGGTTGCCCCTCACCATGCGTGTTAATAATGATGATGTTGGTTGGCGGGTTATCGCTCCAGAGGGTGTTCCATATCTTATCGTAGGTATCTAGCTTTGTGAACGGTATCCCTGCATCGCTCAGATACGAAGAAAGTGTCTCGAAGAAAGCTTGTGGGTTAGTCCAATGACCTGGATCTGAAGTCTGAATAATGTAGATGGGTGCCCCAACAAACTCCCTAATAGGTGATCTCTTACCTCTCCAAACAGCTTCTAATAGAGTAACGATATGTCTTGAAGCGTGCTCGTAATTACTGCCAGAACCTAAAATAAAAAGCCAACCCACAGCTACATACCACCTCAACAACATGATATAGCTTACTAAGTTATATAAACTGTTGCTGATCGTTACTCCACTAAAGTAGGGGATTT
>QMWT01000113.1 GCA_003661775.1 Thermoprotei archaeon | reverse complement strand
CTCTAGGGCTTTTAGGCATGTATCATCATAGCAGCGATCTCTCGTCACTGGCCGGTGTTGAAGCAACGCCTTCCTACATGCTAGTAGCAGCGCTACTACTCATAGCTGGTTACGTGTCCTCCAGTAGAATACCCTACGACTTAGCCGAGGCGGAACCCGAGCTTGCATCGGGTGTACTCATCGAATTTGGAGGTCCTTACCTAGCGCTGTACATGTTATCGATCTATATTAGAAGATTTGCCACGAAGTACATAGCTTCCTACGTGCTCCTAGCTCCATTCATCGCATCGCCCCATCTCCTTACGGCGATATCTTTAGTGACCGCATGCCTCTTATGGATCTGCTACGCTGCTTTTGCACAGATTGTGGGTAGGAGCCGGGTAGATGTAGCCCCCCTCACACTTTTCAAACTCTACCTACCCATACTCCTAGCTTCGCTATTACTGCGTGCCCTGGGTATGTAATAATGGCGGAGAGCTACGTAAAATACTTCAAGAACATCACGCATCCCGAAGGAATCAAGGTAGACGGCGATACTATCTACGTTGCTATTCCGCGGGAAAAGCTGCGTGACGTAGCTAGGGAGCTGTACAGGAGAGGGTGCTTCTTCAGGACTTGTGCAGGGGCTGACGAGAGAAGTGTCAACGGGCACTTCGCGGTTTACCACGTATTCGGTGATGATGCTCAAGGGCTCAACATAGTGATAAAGGTATTCGCAGAACCAGGAAAAACCTCTGTACCCACCATAGTCAAAGAGGTGCCGGCTGCTGATTGGTGTGAGATGGAAATACGTGATCTTCTGGGAATAGAATTTGAGGGTAGGAAACCCTATAGACTAGTCCTTCCGCCTGGCTGGCCCGATGAAATTAAGCCTCTTAGAAAAGATGTCGATTACAAGTTCAGACCTAGACTCCCTCTTACTGGCGAGAAGCTGGGTATGGCCAGAGAGGGGCAGAATGCTGCGCCCATACCTATAGGTCCGTACCATCCCACACTTCACGAACCTGAATACTTCGAGCTATACGTTGAGGGGGAGAGGATAGTTGATGTTAAGTACCGCGGATTCCACGTGCATAGAGGAATAGAGAAGCTTGCTGAAACACGAATGAGCTATCAACAAGTAACGTTCTTGGCCGAGAGAATCTGTGGAATATGCGGTTTTGTGCACTCCACTTGTTACTGCCAAGCTGTTGAGAAAGCTGCGAAAATAGATGTTCCGGAACGGGCCCACTTCATAAGAAGTGTACTCCTCGAGATCGAAAGGCTTCACAGCCACCTACTCTGGATAGGCGTTGCATGCCATCTCCTAGGCTATGATGCAGGGTTCATGCACATGTGGAGAATCAGAGAGCGTGTAATGGTGTTAGCAGAGCTTCTTACCGGGAGCAGGAAGACCTACGGGCTGAACATCATTGGCGGCGTTAGGAAGGATCTTAATTTAGATAAGGTAAAGAAAATTCTCGAGGTTCTAAGCGAACTTGAGAAAGAGTTCAGAGACTTTGTAGACGTTATCGAGTCCGTGCCGCAGGTGAAGAGAAGACTCAGCGGTACGGGTATTCTACCGCGCGACCAAGCGAGGAAGCTCAGTGTTGTTGGCCCAGTTGCCCGGGGCTCCGGGCTTAACCGGGATGTGAGGAAAGACCTGCCTTACGCAGCCTACCGCTATGTATCCTTCAAAGTTCCCGTGTACACAGAGGGCGATAACCTGGCGCGATTCCTGGTAAGGGTTGAGGAGGTTCTTGAGAGCATGAACATCATCAGGCAGCTACTCGATAAACTCCCCAGAGGCCCCGTAGTAGCTGAAAAGATAGAGATTCCCGAAGGGATCCTCGGGGTCTCGCTTGTTGAGGCTCCTAGAGGTGAGGATGTTCACTTAGTGATAACAGGTCGAGGAAAACCGTTTAGGTGGAAGGTTAGAGCTCCCACCTACCAGAACATTCCGGCACTCAAAGTGATGCTCGAAGGTGAAGCGCTTGGCGATGCACCAATAACTATAGCTAGCATCGACCCGTGTTTTTCGTGTACGGACCGGGTCTTGGTAATAGACACAGCTTCGGGTCGAAGGAGTTGGATTAGACTTCTTAAATTCCGCGAAGGTGATGCTAGATGCTTCCTCTGAGAAGGGTATTCAAGCTGTTTAGAGTCGCTACCGAGGTTGGTAGAGTTACAAGGAAGTACCCATTCGAACCACCACTACTAACGAACGAGTTCCGCGGAAGGATCGTGGTAGATGAGGAGAAGTGCATCGGGTGTGGAGCATGCGCTCTTGCATGCCCCTCTAACGCGTTGGTGGTAGAAGATGAGGGAGGGAAGAGAGTTGTGAGGTACTTCGTTGGTAGGTGCATATTCTGTTGGTATTGCATCGATGTGTGCCCCGTAGATGCTATCGTTGGCACTCATGAATTTGAGCTTGCGAGCGATGTTGTTGAGGATCTAATCGATGAGATTGTTCATAGACGTGTAGTATGTGAGGTATGTGGGAGAAGCTTCGCAACCACTAGACATCTCGAATTACTTCGAAGGAGTATAGTAGGGTCAGAGAACTTCATGTACCTGGATCCTGAATGCAGGAAAAAGAAAGTGTTGGCTGCTTTCGAAATGAGGTTTGGGGGTACTGCAAGTGAATAGGGAAGAAATGTCGTTGGGAGACAAATTCCTTGCTCACTTCAGGAAAAGCGTCTGGGTCTTTCACCTCAATACAGGCAGCTGTAACGCTTGTGACATAGAGATTCTTGATGTTTTGACACCATTCTTCGATGCTGAGCGGCTAGGTGTAAAACTTGTCGTCAGTCCGAGGCACGCCGACGTGATCCTCCTGACAGGGCCTGTAACGTACGAGTCGCTCCCAAAGGTTGTAAGGACAATAATGGCGGTTCCTAGACCTAGGCTTATTCTAGCAATAGGTTCATGTGCGGTAAGCGGCGGTATAT
>QMWT01000112.1 GCA_003661775.1 Thermoprotei archaeon | reverse complement strand
ATACTTGAATACGCGAGGAAGTACGGCGAACCGCCTCCCCTAAACTTCCAAGTGGGAAGGCAGTACTTTGCGATAGCAAGTCTCGGAGTATATGGTAAATCAAAATATGTAGGCAAGTTAGATCCCGATCTTCAAGCGATTCTGGGTCTGTAAGTTTAGATATTACTTCAAAGACACCCTAGCTGGGACACCTCGAAGCCTTGCCTCAAGCTCGTCAATAAGTCTGCCGGTCTTCTCGATGGTGTGCCTCACGTCGTTTATAAGCTCCAGCATATCCTTTACGCTATCTTCCTCTTGCAAGGACATTGCACACCTCCCTCAGCATCTTAAGAACGGTGTTCAGCTCCGACGACATAGCGAGGAGGGCTTGAGCGTCAGGTTTTTCTGCGATCTTTGACGGAGGCAGTATGTTGAATCCACTCTTAGAAGCTATCACCAAATAATCCCCTATCTCAGTCCTGCATGAAGTCTTAGAGACAGCAATGATACCTGTTAGGTAGAAGTACTTAACGAGGCTCTCACCTTCGAGCCTCAGCCCCTAGCCTTCAAAACTTTAGCAACGTGGTGCCATGCTTCACCGCTCTTCTCCCTTATCTTCTTGATGTGCCTTGATATCTCCATCAGATTCCTGCCTATACATTCGAGGATAGCCATCAAGCCTAGAAATTCTGCTCCCTTGATCTCTTCCTTAATCTTTTCAACGTCCTTGGAGCAGGGTACGCACACGTCTTCACCTAGAATGAGCTTCTCCCAAGATTAAGCGCATAGCCATAGCCTATCACCCTCGAGAAAGAGAAGTGCAATGATTTCCCGTGTCCTAATATACCTTAAGAGATTATTATATTATGTTAGAGAAGGGTTGGCACGGCAAGCTGGATCGCCCGCTCCTCTCCGCCAGCTTCCAGCTTTACCACTTTAACCTCATAGCCTGTCAGGAACTCCTGAAAGTCCTTCAGGTATCCAGCACCGTTCCTCTCGTAGATGCTTGCTTGTCCTAAGCTGACTCTTAAGAATATAACATAAGGTATAACCGGTCTGTACCTCAAAACATGTATTATCAATGCGTTTATCTCGGGAGACATCCTTTCGACGTTTTCCATGACTATATATATCCAGACTATATATCCAGAGAAAAATCTCACATCTATAGGTAGTGCTTTGAGATTGACTGAGAAGATGATTACAATACTGGAGAGCCTCGACCTGCTCAACAGAGTAGGGCTGAGGGAGTTTTCTAGGAGGGTTGGAATCAAGCACAATACGGAGTCCTACCATCTTAAGAGGATGGAAGAGGAAGGCCTGATAATCAGGGAACAGGGGAAGTACGCGGTCAGCGACAGCGCTCTCGAAAGGTTGATCGAGGAAGAGTTTGGAGGAGAGTACACCTTCATAGTACTACTGAGGCTGATACATGCTTACCTCAGTTATATAGGAGGTACTGGCGGAATACAAAAAACAGATATAGATGTAAATAAGGAAAGAGCTAAAAGATGCTCAATCTCGCCTTCAATATCATGTACTTCACCAATACACGAGACGATATCGTGGTTGACTATGTAAACAAAATAATGACTCTTCAGAGCGAAGGATATATTGAGCTGACCGAGAAGGAGAAGGTATTCCTCAGGCTAGTGAGGATAGCAGAATTCTTCCCAACACCACCGCAGGACTTCGTAAACGACCTGCTTCTCTACGGATTGAGGTTGCTTGAAAAGAAGGGAAAGCTCTAGCGTTCAAGCTCATATATGTTGAAGCATAGGATCGGGATCTCAACGTGATGGAGACCAACGGATATCACAATATGGACGAAAACCAATGGAGAAAAACACTCTTAGAAACACACGCTCAATCCTCGGCTTTTCGATGAACCCGTTCCTTCCTTCTTTTTCATCAAGAAGGATAGCCTGACCTCTTCTCATCAGCTCCTCATAATCCTCCTCGCTCAGGAAGGATTTCAGCTCGTAGAGAACCTTATCTAAGTCCTCCTTTTTCACTACCCAGCACCTCACCCTATTATAATAAAAATAGGTGTAATATGCCGTGTTTTTAATGGGTTAGTGTGATGGACAGGTGCTCAAGGTACCTCGGGTACTGCTCATCTGCCTCGCCCAGCAGATCCTCGTACCTCGCCTCGCTGACCCGTAGCTCCCCGAACCTAGACTGTATGAATCTAGCAACCTCTCTGCTCATTGATTTTATCATAAGCCTCCAAGAGGCTTTTCTCATGAATTTCGGCAATACTAGCTCATGTCTTTTAGCATACTTCCTGATCTGATGTCTGCTGATGCGCTTAGGAGCGAATTCCCGCAGTAGCTTAAGGGTGTCCACGCTGAAATACACTCACTCGCACGGCTTCTCTGGACCTCTCAGCCCCATGTAGTAGCGACAGAAGCCTCTATCCTCGAAGCAGACAAGCCTCTCTGTCTCTATGCCTGTACCGGGGATCTCAACTACTTCGTTAGGACTCCAGCTCCCAATCATCTTCAGAACGTGCTCGAACCTGGCACCCGACTCCAGCATAATTCTGTATATCGTATAGTATATGATGTGGTGCTGTTTGAGGTAGTCAAGGTTTTTCTTCACATCTTCCAGCTCTACCCTGTAGGGTCTCACGTCCAGCTTGCAGCTTTCCTCCTAAAGTATAGGTATTGTAGGTAGTGTCTGAAAACATTTCTTAACCACTTGTTCGGATGGTTAACCACGTAGTCTATGAGTTGCTCGGAAAGCTCCTTACCTTCGAGGTACTTCTTGAATATGCTACGGTAGTATTTTACTGTTTCAGGTCTCTCACCTTCCTGCGCTCCCTAAGGAAATACTCGAAGTCTTCACTCCATGTCACCTTTATTCCTGCAAAGCTTATTCCAAGCATCTTCCTAAGGTCTTCACGGAAGTTCTGGACAACAAACCTTAGAATAGCGTTCCTAAGGTACTCATCATCCTTAGTTACGGCTAGTATTTCTAACGCTAGGCTATAGTCTATGGTATCATCGTCTCTCAAGATGCCTAATACTCTAAGCTTGTCTCTAGCACTAACAATCTTCTCAAAATCT
>QMWT01000111.1 GCA_003661775.1 Thermoprotei archaeon | reverse complement strand
TTCAGAGAGTATTGTTATGTCCACATGATCCAAGTATTTAATCCGGTTCATAAACTACACCAGTATAATACCAGTACTAGATTTAAAATATAAATATACCGGTTAGATATAAAGCCTTGGGAGATAGGTATGAGCTACTACCGAGTCGATAAAAGGAGGAAGGTACGTAAAGCTGAGGAGGATAGTGGTAAAGAGATTACATATGGGAAGGCTAAGATAGAGTATGCAGGACCAGCACCCAACACATTTGCGGGTGGTGCTCTAGGCGGTGGTATAGGAGCCGTGGTAGGATACCTACTGGCTGGACCAACTGGTGCAGCAATACTAGGTGGTCTAGGAGCTTTCATAGGCGGGTTTGTCGGGGCTCAGATTGACGAAGCAGCGAAAGAACTCGCGAAGGCTGAGGGTAAGAAGGATAGATCCTAGGAGTGCTACCTACATAGCATCTCTAGTACTACTGATAGTGGCGCCGCTGTTAATGCCCTCAATACACGCCACTCTAAGTGATGTAGTACTCATAATAGTACTTGCAAATACTATAGCTTACACACTAGTTGGAACAGCAACAGTATTCATAAGACTGCTGAGGAGGTATAGCGAGCAGCTGGCATTCCAATTCGCAGGTTATTTACTGCTCCTAGCAATGGCTGCGTATAGCTACTATGACACAATACAGAAGCTACAAAAACCTTGAGGACGTAAATCATGAAAATAAGCATACAGAAAAATCTACACATAGAAGTGATCAAGTAACGACCATGTTTCACTCACCACTTCTGATAGTCGTTAAGTACATTATTTCGTGAACCCCTTGTTTCAGTTTCTCATCAGCTACTGAAACGGAGGTTTATAAATATCGGGCCTTCTAAGCCGGTGGTCCGGGGTTCAAATCCCCGCGGGCCCGCCACACAAACACAACTATACCCTCACCCACACCTCTCCTAATTCTTGCTGCCCCAAGGAACCCGTGCTTGGACCCAGTTGAAAAATATTCAGAATTAACGCTGCAGGCAACGAAGCCTTATGCAGCATTTGAAAATACCTAACGAGGTTGCTAAGAGGGCCCACAGTACATTACCAAGGACTAGCTAATGATCGGGATAAGCTCTGGACTTTTAACACCGTAATAAGAAGGGGCGGTGTTACTGACTGTGGCCTTATCTTAGATACCCGCTCTTAGCTTCATGAGATGTATCCGAAGAACGCCCTTACAGCGGTTCGCGCTTCGCCTATATCAAGTTTGAGCGGCTTTACGGCGCGTTTAACACTATATCCGGTACCTTTACTACTGTCTATTGTAACTACTGTATAGAACGGTATGTAATGGGTGAGAATTATGAGATCTTTCACCGTTTCCGCATTTACAAGTCTCATTATTGCACTGATCATTCTTACTTCTTTCTCTATACGGAGTCATGCTGAATCAGCCTCTTTTGTAAGATCTAGATTTGAGCTTATTGATATCAACGGTGAAAAGGTCCCTGTTCAAGGCGATGTTGTTTACCCTGACTTTGTTCCTCAACCTCAATCCCGTAAATACGTTAATCTAAGTGATGAGTGGCAGATTCTTTACGATAAGGAAGGGAGCAACATTATAGTTAACGGCATCAGGATTTCCCTAGCGGAGAGAACCCCCGAGGTTATATCTATTCTTACAAATGACATGCATAGAAAGCTTAACGCCAACGGTTGGCTAAGGATCTCAGCACCTTCCAGTAACAATGCTCGCAACACTCCTTATTCAGGTTATCAAGGGGTTACATGGTATAGGAGAGTCTTCAACTTAAGCAAAGACGATATTGAGGGAAAGAACGTCTTCATCGTTTTTCACGGTGTAAACTACATAGCTGATGTATGGATTAATAAAGAGTATGCAGGTTTTCACGAAGGCGGGTTCACACCATTCGTACTCAACATAACTAGGCTTGTAAAGGCTGGTAGAAACGAGGTCGTTGTCAGAGTTGACAACATTCCATGGGACTCTGACGATGCTATATACGCTCCTATAGTCCCCTACAAGAAATGCGATTGGTGGAATTACGGAGGGATCTACAGGGATGTGTACATAGAGATCGTGAACAGAACGTACATCGCCAGAGTCGACGTAACTCCTTACAGGGAATCTAACTGGTTCTGGAGCGCGAAAGTTAGGGTAGTTACGGTAAGCGATAGAAGCGTTAATGCCGAGCTCAATATATGTATCTATAGAGCTAGCTTTACGGAGGAGGCACTTACCGAATGGAGTGTTTATAAAGCAATCGACTTCAACTCGAAAATAGCTTGCAGCGCGAGGATACTCAATCTTCGCCCCGGTATGAACATAGCTGTAGAGGCATTCAACAATCTCAATGTTGAGGAGTGGAGCCCCGAACATCCACATCTCTACATAGTGTTAGCACAACTCACTATCGACGGTACCGTAGCTGATAGCTATGCTGATCAGTTTGGTTTTAGGGAAGTGAAAGTTGAAGAGAATAGAGTGCTTCTCAACGGTGCACCGGTATTCCTTAAAGGAGTTGCCAGACACGAAGATTACCCAGTTCTCGGGAGAGCGCTAAGACCTGAGATGATATTCCTCGACCTGCTTCTTGTTAAAGATATTGGTGCAAACTTTCTTAGAACAGCCCATTATCCAAATCACCCCCTAACCTATATCTACGCTGACAGACTTGGGATATTGATATGGGAAGAGATCCCTGTTTACTGGTTTGACCGTTGTTGGGTGTTCGAAAAAGCTCTTGCCAGGGGGAATTCTCCAGCAAATGTTTCTAGAGATGATCTTCAGAGATTACAACAGACCTTCGATAATCATCTGGGGGTTGGCTAACGAATGCAGCTGTTTAGATGAAAGAAGAGTAGAGTATCTCAAAACAATGAAAGACTTGGCAATATCCGTCAGTGGTCCTACAAGACTCGTTACCCAAGCCTATTGGGGCCCTGCTTACGGTGACGATACCTCTATTAGAGCGAACTTAGATGTACTAGCATTCAATTTGTATTTTGGTGTTTTCTACGGGAGGGTCGAGGATCTAGACACAACTTTAAAGAGACTTGGCGAGATGTACCCGGATAAACCAATAATTATCAGTGAGTTTGGC
>QMWT01000110.1 GCA_003661775.1 Thermoprotei archaeon | reverse complement strand
GGTGAAGGAGCACATAGATGTTGTAGAGAAAGCATACGAGCTGATTAAGGATAGCTACCTAGCAGTGTTGGGAGAGGTTAAGAACTATTTCGACTCAAAGGAACAGAAATTCATAGAATTCATAGAGTCCAATAACACGCACCATAAGAGCAGTCTTGCGAAAGCAGTTGAGATCGCTAGGAGAAGGAAGAAGGCATAGCATAAGCATCGAGATATAGAGACCGCGGCAGAAGGCCAAACCAATACGACATATCGAAATCTATGCAAGTCTCGGAACTTAGGTGAATTCCCCAAGAAGTTAGGCACCGAGAGCAGCAGGGATATACCGATAATACCCTACAACTATAGCAATAGTTGCCTCAGCCTCATAACGGAACTTCTCCTTTCTAGGAACACATGATAGCGTCGTCCACTCTGTTGCGTTTCGAACCCCAAACGCGACATCGCACAGAAGTGCCGTAGAGACCATCAGTGGATATGATATATTTCTAGAAATGCAAAAGTTTTTGCTTTAGGTACCTCTATCGCAAACGAAATATTTACGGGCATCCTCTACTAGCAGGTAAACAGAACCAAAACAGAACTACGATGCAAATAGATCAACTACCTACCTCTTCCATTCACCTCTACCTTCTCCACATCTCATTAATAAGAACAGCTATAGCACTGCAATTGTGGGGAAAGGAGACGCGCAGTTACAGCACCTAATACCTTCAACCTCTCTACAAGTACCAGTTTCCACGCCATCGTGTTGATGACCGTGCAGAACAAGCTTGATCTTATCGCTGTACTTCCTAATTACGTATCCGAATGCTTCAGAACCCATGAAAGTACTGAAGTAGTCCCACGACAGTTCTAATCTATACTTCACAAGCCTACGGAAGGGCAAGTGATGTAGTACAGCAATAATTTTCTCTACATTGCTGTAGATGCTCTTGATATCTTCCTCAAACTTGTTCAGCAACATTAAGGTGAAGTCTTCATTACTCATGGGGAGCTTGATGAACTCTCGATCCGCCCAGGTGTAGAGACCGAAGGCCTTGGCTCTGAAGTCCTCTATAGATAGACCCAGCCAGTCAGGTGCGAACGAGTAGTCGTACCACGCTATAGAGCCAACGAAAGCAGTATCGCCTAAGACGAACGGCCTCTTCATGAGGGACACGCAGCCAAGCCTCTCGGCCAGCTCGTTGAATAGGCTTAGCTTCAGCAATGAGTTGATGCCTCTGGAGACTTCTTCGTCTAGCACGTAGAGATCGTGGTTCCCAGGAACAGCGAGGACAGGTATATCGCCCGCCGCTCCCTTGATGGCGCTGAGAACCTCTTCTAGGTGGTTAAACCTGCCGGAGCTCGTTAGGTCACCGACAACAGCTATGGCATCAACATCTATGCAGGCGTTCTCAATATTCCTATACAATCTTTCGAGATCCTTCCTAGCACCATGATAGTGGACATCACCGAAACAGCATATCCTCACAGCTGGACTACCTCATAATAGCTATGGAACAAGAGATATAATACACAACTAAGAATATTACGGATAGGTGTAGAATAAGTGCCTACAAACATCTATGTACAAGCATTCAAAGAACTCATAGACGAAGTAATCAGAGAGAATAAGAGCAACCCCCAGAAAGCAAAGGAACTAATAATAAACGAAGTATTGAGGGAAGCAAAGAAAGCGTTCAGTCCCGAAGATTACCAGGAGATAAAGATGTATGCTGTTAGGAAACTCATGGAGCTGAACGTCCCTATCGGTGAATTAGAGAGGCTGTTGGAGTAGCCATACTAGCGCTATCGATAGCTAGTTTATTAGTGGTGGCGAACTCCATAACCAACCCTTTCCACATCTTAATAAAACCTGTGTTTCGATGCACGTCGAACATAAAGTTTTCGCTTTCCGATTTCGTGTCATTCTAAACTGGCGACACATAATAGATTCTATATGGAGATTAATAGGGTGTGAAAAAGTTTGAGTATGGGGGCATCTTTGTCTACAGAGCCTGAGATCCTAAGGGAAAATATTCTGAAGGAATTCTGTGACCGCATAGGTAGGCTGCGTGGGTTAGCTGAGCTAGCTCGTAAACTTCATTACCGCGGTCTCGAACGCGATGAGCTTAAGCGATTGCTTGAGCTGCTTAAGGATGTCATAAAGGGCAGTACTGGAAGATCTAATCTCTCGTTGCTTAGAAGACTTGAAGATTTTAAGGTGCTCGCAGATGCACTGCCAGATACGCTCTATCCTTTTAGACCTAGGGACTGGGTGCTGAAGATAAAGAGCATGCTCAGCGCGTTACCCCTTCTTCCACGACCTGGAATTCTCCTGCCAACATCACAGGAACTCGCTAGCAGACTCGACGAGATCGATATGCTGATAGAGGTGTTCACCGATGAACTCTATAGACATACTAGGCTACTCTCAGAGCTCTTCAACGTTATCAAGCCCGAAGCCATACCATGGATAATAAGGTTCCTCAAGAAGAACCCAGGGTATGTAAGAACAACCATTGGGGAGCCCCTATGTATATGGTGGCTTGGCAGAGCTCTGAGCCAGCAACCTAGGAAAGAGGTGTGGCGAAACGCTAAGGGGCCACGGAAGGTCATGGGGAAGGAGGTCAATGCAGAATCGGTTTGGATAGATAGGGGTCAATGCGTGTACGCCGTTGCAGAGGTCAAGCTGTCGATGAAGTGGCAAGAACTTGAGCATGCGGTGAACCAAGTTATCGAAGCCGCAAAGCTATTCACAGACCCCCGCAACTTAAAACAGGCAGGATTTCACAACATCAAAGCCGTTTGCAGACCCCGCGAAATAGCTGTAGTAACACTCTACAAACTCAAAGAACTGAAGGAAGAGCTGAGATCGAAACTCGAAGAGAAGGCTAGGAGCGAGAACATAGATGCAGTCACCTATGTATACGACATAGACGATATCCTGAAGAACCTTAGAGGCTTCTCAGGAAAAGAAAGATACCGCAAACTCTTCGAAGTAGTAAACAGAATCCTAGAGACTACATAAGCAACATACCCTTATGTGGCGGTTGCGGGAAATCTCCTATCATATTTGTGCTCAGCAAGATATTCCAGCACAGGATAATTTCTAAACCTCTAAACCTATGCCTAACAACCAATACCTAGTATAGGAT
>QMWT01000109.1 GCA_003661775.1 Thermoprotei archaeon | reverse complement strand
TTATATATGAGGGTGTTATTGGCGCCTGCATTAATGAGAAGGGTAAGAAAGGCTTGTTGTGATCTATTAAGACGTAGCATGCCTTGAGCTCATATCCTAGTCCTGATAAATCCCCGAAAGCACCTGGGTCTTCCTCTATAGGTTCTCTATCCATCTCTAGAACTTCCTTGATGATATTGCTCAGAGTTTCCTTCACCCTTCTATCACTTGTGATAGCCAGTATGTTACTCCAGGTTAGCGTGTATTCCTTGAGTATGTGTTTGTAGAGGTTTACAGCAAAAGTTCTTCTCTCACCACTTCCTCTGGTAATGGTTTTCCAGTCGATATCTATGCTGAAGTTCAGCCACTGCATAGTCCTGTATATAGGTACTCTAAAACCGTAATCGATGTATGTCCAGGGGTAAAGCTGAGCCTTCTCAGCTAAGGTGGAGAACCTTAGGAGATCGCTTAGCTTACCTCTGTACTCCTTCAGGATATGTTCGTAGAACCTCCTGAGAATTTCAGCGACCTCAGAAAACCTGTTGTGCCAAACCGAAGGGATGCCCATCGAGTCCTCACTCATACCCTCACCTCGGGATGGGCCTAGACATCTTGGTGTGTATTCTCTTTACTGATCCTTTAGGTATTCTATCTTGAACTGCACTTCGTATCTGGCTAACCTTATATCTTTAACAGCTTTGGCAGCGTACACCGCCTTTGGCGTGTATGAGGCTGCTATGAGTATCCCCCTTACGTTCCTATAGCCGTGTTCCCGTAGGTACTCCATGTATGCCTGTAGCTGTCCAACCGCTCTCTCATCTGCTTGCCCAGCCTTCAGCTCTATAACAACGAAGTTCCCGCTACGATCTCTCGCAAGTATATCCAGCCTACCAACACCCGGCAGCTCCTTCTGTCTCTCAACAAGCCTCAGCCCCTCCTCAACAACATCTAGATTCCTCGATAAGTAGTCTTCAAGATCCCTTTCTAAAGACAAGCTATAACCCACCTCCTCGAACTCAGGGGTGATATCTTCGCTTACCTCAACCCCTTCAGAGGACTCCATGCTACTCTCTTCAGGTTTAGCTAGTCTGAACTTGTTGCTGCTGACCTGTATGAGGAAAGCTCTTTTGTAGAGACTAGGCCAACGTGTGGGTGCATGCCTGTTATTTATCGAGAGACCCAGGAGATGCATTTTAAACGAGTTATCACTGTATGGGCAGTCAGGGTACTTCACACGGATATACCTAATCACCTCAGCATCGCTAAACACCCTACCACCCCTGCCTAGAGATAGGGCAGCTTCACGAACAAGCTCATAGACACTCTTACGATAACGCCTACCAGGCAAACCTGCCCCAAACAATACCTTCTCCCTAGAACAAGTAAAGATAACGCTAAAACAAAAACAGGCAAAGCCAAATTAAAATATGTTGCAAAACCCTACAAAACAAACCCTACCTCCCGCCAGCCCGAACTCCTCCTAAACATCCAAAAACAAAAGTCGGGGCAAGCCACACCATAGCTCCTAGTTATTACTGCGACGCGGGGTGCCCCGACTTTTGTTCGTGGAGAATCCTCAACCTCCGTGATTCGTCATGTGCTGGCAGCAATATGTTGATTGCATACCGTACCACTCTGTCGAGAAATCTTCCCGCGATTGATTCCACATGCGGATCGTTGTCGTAGGCCAGCTCGTTAATTCTATCTTCTAGCATTCTCCATCTATAGTATAGACTCTCTATGGCTCTGCTACCAATATCCTGCTCAACTATCTTAACCACCGTTTTTAGGAATTCCAGTGTTCTCTGCTTTATTCGACCTAACCTCTTCATGACTCTCTTATCGGACTCCTCGACCCCGCCCCTCTCCCTACTCTCAATGAGGATAAACGGTAGGTATTCGTAAAACCTCCTCTCTAAGCTATACCTTACCTCATACTCGTTTAACGCTATCAGTATCTTGCGATACGCTTGATAGAATTCGAGTAGATCATCGATGAAGGGCTCAAAGCGATTGTAATAGCTGTTAATAACCCTCTCTGCAGTTACACGAGCTTCATCAGCACTGAGCTTACCTCCGCTTCTCAAAACTTCGGCTACCATAGGAATGCTACCACCTTTTACATTATAGTAGGTTAAGGTAAGGGGTACGTTGATGACGAACCGCTTAGGGATCAGAAACACCATATCCTTATTTCTAAGCACTTGAATAACATATCTAATAGTGCCAAGAATTCTCCTCCTTTCCTTCTCATCTTCAGCCTCCTCTAGCTCTGGAGGATAGAGAGTGTTGCGACGCACAGCGAAACTATAACCTATACGGTCGAGGATCCATGATGTAGCACTTCCATAGCTCTCCCTACGTGGACACAAGCTCCTCACCCAAGGTATAATATAGCAAATTCATGTTAAATGCTTTATCACATACTCTAATACTGGGTGAAATACATGTCCCGTAATCTAAAACTCATACCTGAACTGATTGTCATACCTGAAAGAGAAGTAGTAAAGCTCGGTGATCGATGGATAGTGTACTTACCACAACAATACTCAGCACTGTGGCGCGAGCTCAAGGAACGCAAGAAGAAGGTCAGGATATACATAGAAGTAATAGAGAATGGTTGATCATCGCATTAGCTCAATGTTCCAGACCCTCATCACAGGGTGTCAGATCCGTGACCCGCGGAGAAGATAGTGTTGAACAAGCTAATATTCCTATCATCGTTAGAAGGAAGCGTTACGACGTATCTAGGGGTAGCGGTTTTGTTGATCTCGAAATCGAGGGTAAGCTACATAGGTTCAGAATATATCAGAATCCGCAGAGGCGCGGCATTATCATTGAGTACAACGGGATCTACGATAGTCTAAGCAACTTGAAGAGGTTACTCAAGGGCACAGAGCTTGAGCGCTATACCGAACTTATCGCTAAGTACATAAGGTCTACAATATACGAGGCCCAGATCAGGGAATCTAGAAAGCATAGAATAATAATCATGAAGAGTATTCAAACATCAATTGGCCTTCTTGAGATAGGGCTTAGAGATGACGGTAAACTTGTACTTAAGCTAGGAAATAAGAGGGTTCTTGCTGATAGGAGCAATCTCGACAAGAAGCTCGGGGAGGTTTTGCCCCTCGATGCAATGACTCCAGATCTCGTTAGTCAAATACAGAGCGCGTTAAAGTCCATCGAGAGTAACATTATCAGTAGTGAAAACGTTGTTATTGTTCTGGATAGCGAAGCCAAGGATATTGTACTACCGTCCGCAATAGTAAAGGATAAGCTCGTGACAATGATTCCCTTCACCGCTACCT
>QMWT01000108.1 GCA_003661775.1 Thermoprotei archaeon | reverse complement strand
GACCTGCTGCCAAGCGATATTATAGGAACGACTGTCTTCAACCCTGCGAAGCAGGAATTCCGCTTCCATAAGGGGCCCATATTCACAAACGTGTTATTCGTTGACGAGATCAACAGAGCTCCGCCCAAGACTCAATCCGCGCTTCTAGAGGCTATGCAGGAGAGACAGGTGACTGTGGAGGGTGTGACATACAAACTCCCAACACCGTTCCTCGTGGTAGCAACTATGAATCCTATAGAGATTGAGGGTACCTTCCCCCTCTCCGAGGCACAGGTAGATAGGTTCCTGGCCAAGATAGTTGTGGGCATACCAGAAGCGCCAGAACTGATCGAGATCCTTAGGAGGTACGACTACATCGAGGAATACACACCTAAACCCGTGCTAAGCCGCGAGGAAGTTCTGAAGACTATGGAGGCTTGTAGACATGTCTACGTGGACGAGAACATCCTTAGGTACATAGCGCTCATAGTGCTGGCAACGCATAACCACAGCATGGTTAGGCTGGGTTCGTCGCCTCGCGGCGCAATAGCCCTCATGCTGCTCTCAAGAGCCGTAGCGCTGATGAGGGGACGGATGTACGTAACTCCCGATGATGTTAAGTACGTTGCTCGTGCAGCGTTGGAACACAGAATAATTTTGCGTAGTGAAGCTCAGGTGGCGGGCGTCACTGCTAAGGATATCATCGATGAAGTCCTTGAGAAGGTAGATATACCGTGAGGATCGCGCTCAGCGGAGCTTTAGCGGTGGTGATATCGTCACTTCTAGTGGTCTATTCTTGTGCTTGCAGAGATGCAACGTTGTTCACGGTAGCTTTAATCATAGTCACCACGCTCTACGTCGACTACGCGCTCTTCTCGAGAACTCTCCGTAAGATCTCTAGGAACCTACGTGTCGTAAGACGGATCGATAAGGAAGTTGTAACTGAGCTCGAGGAGCTAGAGGTTGAGCTCAATGTAGTTAATGAGAGTAATGTGCCCGTGTACTCACTATACATTGTCGACGAGCCACCGCCGTACACAGTCCGTGTGAAAGGTTCTGGCGAAGCTGAGCTCAACATAGATCCGTTTTCGGTAGCGAAACTCAGATACAGTATAAAGCCTATGTGTAGTGGTCGCGTGGAGTTCAGAGGGGTCAGGTTAATCGCCTACAGTCCTCTAAGGATATTTGTATATGAATGGGGTGTTGAATCTAGGCAGAGCGTGGTCGCGGTTCCCAGATCCGCTAGACTTGAGGTGCTTAGTAAAACTCTAAACAGTGTTGCTGGGGTTAAGCTCCTCGGAAGAACATCGGGAGGGCTCTACGACCTAGTGATGATAAGAGAATATGTTGCTGGCGACGACCCTCGCAAAATACTGTGGAAGCATCTAGCTAGAACGGGGAAAATCCTCGTACGTGAGAACCGCGGCGAAGTTCAAGGGCGTGCGCTGGTCATAGCGCTGATATCGCGTGATGACTGGTGCACGGGAGAGCTTCCTAACACTATGGGCAATATAGTGCTGAGGCTTCTAGAATCTTTGCTCAATGAAATTAGAAGAAGTTACGGTGTTGCGGATGTCGTGGTGTCGGGGGAACTCTCAGCTCGTTATATCACAGGTATTGGCCGTGGAGGCCTAGCTAAACTCTTAGAGCTGTACTCTTCAATATCACCATTCTCAGGACCTTCGTCACCTGCAGAGGTAGTCGTCAGAACGCTTGAGTTCGCAGGCCCCCCATCGTCTACGGTCTACGGGATTACTATAATACTGGCCTCCGTAGATACTATGGCTAAGGATAAGGATATGCTGCTGAAGCTCATTATGAAGGAAGGGCTCGGGGTAAGGATGCTTGTTGTTACAGGTCCCAGCGGCAACATCAGATTTCCAAGTGTTTTTGAACAGGTAGGTTGTATAACAGTGTTTGTTCCCCACAAGGAGCTTATGCTAAGGATATAGGTGTGAGAGTCTTGCCAAGAATTGACATTCGTGAGGCGCCGCTAATACTGTTGTCGGCGATCTTCATGGTTCTACTACTTGCGTTAGAAGGAGTCGAAGCAGTCCCGCTATCAGCATCGTTGATCGCAGTCTTCTTCACACTGCTGAGTATTGCAGGTCTACGTTTTTCGCTTGAGCCCTTGGGCTATGCCTTCTCATCTATACTGGGGTTCCTCCTAAACGATGAAATCTTGGTACTTTCAGGAGCGGTATTTCTATACCTATGCCTAATACTAAGAGGATTCGCTCGCCTGATTGCTGATAGTGCTGCTAAAGCCGCTGTCATACTCGTCGACTATGTGTATGTGGCTGCAGTCCTCTTCTTAGCCAACGCTATAGCTCTTCGATTCAGCAACATCATCGAGCTACCCGAGCTACCCGACTGGTTTCCCCTCTACACGTACCTGATGGCGAGCTTGACATTGCTTCTCATGGTGAGCGTAGGAGGAAAGGCTTTTCCCGATATCACATTGTTCTTGGAGAAAATTAGCTTAACGAAAAGAAGTTTCATGCCCCTAGGGAATCCTTTGTCAGTACTCAGATTTGTTGTGAGAAGTACGATGTTCATAACCGCGATGCTCAGCATCCCATATACACCAGTGCTCTTACTAGGCTATGTTGCCGGGCGTGTGGCCGAGAAGTTGGTGCGTGCATATGCGCCCAAGTGGATCCGGCGCAACATCTACGTAGTGACGTACTTAAGCATGTTAGCATCCACATTGTTTGACCCTAGAGTATTTCAGATAGGAGTATCCGAAGAGCATTTCTTAGAATTTGTTCGTAGAATGGTGTCGTGAGGCTGGGAGAGACATGGCTATACAGCTCTCAAAAGCTCTGAGCCTCATGCTCACAGTATCGTCATTGGGATTCTTGGTATTGTCGGTACTGTTAATGATGAACGATAAAGTGTTCGCTGCGCTACTAAGTTTTGTGACCGGCATGATACTGCTTAGCTCCGGCATTTCAATGCTGAAACATGAATCTTACGCATAGCAACTTCTTAGAGATGAGGGGTAAAACTCTAGCTTAATATGGTAAATTCTTATCAAACTGAATAACTACTATATCTATAGGCTCAATACAAACAGCATGGTTTATTGACTATGCTTAACTAGTACATCGGCAAGTAAACGCTATGTTTTTAATCCAATATCTACTTAATATATCACGAAGAAGAAGGTCGGTTGGGGTGGGGTAGATGCCTGCGTGTACTCAGGCTGTTAGGGTGAAGACCCCGGCTGGTAAGGAGGTTGAGCTGGTTCCTAAGAAGGTGTGGATGCTAGCACCTAAAGGCAGGAAGGGTGTGAAGATAGGGCTGTTC
>QMWT01000107.1 GCA_003661775.1 Thermoprotei archaeon | reverse complement strand
GGCCTTCCACGCCGGAGATCCCGGGTTCAAATCCCGGCCGCCGCACCAGCTCCGCAAACTCTACCCCTTCTCGAACAATTTTCATCAGATTGCAGAAGTGCATCTTGTATTACCTCAGCTGTGCCCTCACCCAGATCAGCCTTCTCATTCTCCCCGGATCGGGGGTGTTGGGGGCCGTCTTTGGCGAGGGCTCTGGGGACAACATTCACTCACTAACGATGATGCACAATGAAGAGTTTTGATAGACATAAACCCGCGCAGTGGTGCCGCGGCCGGGATTTGAACCCGGGTCACGGGCTCGAGAGGCCCGCATACGTGGCCGGGCTATACTACCGCGGCACCTTCCGGAAGTAAGGAAATAAGTTTGGCCTTAAAAGCTTATTGAACGTGGGCATAAACATGCTCAACAAGATCAAATATGTACGTGATTTAGCAAGACAGCGGGCAATGCTCTTGTTCAAGCTAGCAGCTGAAGCTGCTGAAAGAGGCGAAGTCGAATGGTCACGTAGGTATGCTTGGTTGGTTCTTAGACTTTCTCAGGCCGTAAGATACAGACTTCCTAAAAATGTGAAGAGGAGGATTTGCAAGATGTGCCGCGTTGTGCTAGTGCCTGGTGCTACTGCACGCGTAAGGATAAGAAGCAGAGGTAGGCATGTTAGAATTACCGTTACATGTTTAGCCTGCGGTTATATACACCGAATTGAGTTTAAGAAACCTGGTAGAAGCTGTGAGAAGAAGCTGGATAAAAGAATTGAGGAAGAGGAAGGTCGCCCAAAGCAGAGCTGATGTCAATATAGGCAAGAGGGGGCTGCATCCCGGAATAGTTGGCGAGATAAAGAGAAGGCTCGAAGCCGAAGGAGCAGTTAAGCTGAGGATCTTGAGGAGTGCTCGCGAGAAGGTCACTGCTGAAGTTATCAGGAAGCTTGCCGAGGAGCTTAACGCCTTTGTAGCAGATTGGAGAGGGTACACCTTTGTGTTGATAAGTAGAAGACCGCCGCGCCGCCCATCAACACAGCGCGCCAAACATTGATATACCTCTCACTGATTACTGTGTGAGGGGTATCGTAGCAATGGTAACGGTAAAGGATGTACCTGCCGACATGCTAATAAAGAGGTTAGCTGAGCACCTCAAGCGCATACCTGAAATAAGGCCTCCTCCTTGGGTTAATTTCGTCAAGACAGGACCCCACAAAGAACGTGTGCCAGAGGATCCAGACTGGTGGTATGTACGCGCAGCTAGCATACTGCGCAAGCTCTACATAACAGACAGAGCTATAGGTATAGAGACGTTCCGAGTAATCTACGGCGGTCTCAAGAGAAGAGGATCGGCGCCACCTCATTTCAGAAGAGCAGGCGGTTCACACATACGCAAGATACTGCAGCAACTCGAAAAAGCGGGCCTTGTGAAGAAGGTATCTGGTGAAGGCCGTACGCTAACTCCTCCGGGAAGAGCACTACTAGATAGAGTTGCATGGGAGGTCTTCAGAGAGCTGGTTAGAGAACGCCCAGAGCTTATCAAATACGGGCCGCCCTCATTGCAGCGCAACTTGAAGAGCTAATGCTCTAAAACAAGTTTATTCACTTAGTATACAGAGAAGTTCCCGAGGGTTAGAGTATGGCCACAGATTACCCGAACCAAGGAGGCGAAGAGGAGCTAGAGGCTCTCTTAGAGAAACAGTACAGAGAGTTGCTGCGTAGACGGGCAGAGCTTGAGCGTCTAAAAAGAGAGCGTGAGGCAGAGGAAATACGTAGGGCAGAGATCCTGCGCAGGATACTCACACCAGAAGCAAGAGAAAGGTTAGCTAACTTGAAGCTAGTAAGGCCGGAGTTTGCAAGACTAGTAGAAGACCAGTTAATAGCGTTAGCTGTTCAGGGAAGGCTAAGAACGCCTATAACCGACGAGGAGCTTAAGGAATTATTAGCAGAGCTCTATGAACGTACTAGACGTGATTACAGGATAAGCATTCGTGAAAAATAAAATTGTATAACCTAGCATCAGGGATGCCGTATGGCTAGACACAAACCTCTAGCAAGAAAACTACGCTTGATAAATCGCGAGAAGAGTAATCAACCCATACCCATATGGGTGGTGGCAAAGACGCGTCGAAAGGTTAGATGGAGACCCCGTTTAAGGCATTGGAGAAGAAATAAGCTTAAAGATGTCTAGAACTCTAGGTGAAAATCCTTGAGTGAAAAGGGCGAAGGTATTTACATAATACCATTAAGAAGAGTGTACTGGGCAGGCTCAAGACGAGATAGAGGAAGGAGAGCTATAAAATTCATAAGGAGATTCCTAGAACGACACCTACATGCTAGGAAGGTACTGCTTGACCCGCTTATCAATATGTACATACATAGGTTCAGAATAGAAAAACCTCCTCGTTACATAGCCGTCAGGTTCATGCGTATAGACGAAGGCGTATACAAAGCGATGCTGGCAATACCTATCAGAAAACGGTGATGATTTTTCATGCCCATAGAAAGGTTAAGCATTTGGGGAAACCCACACATAGGCGTTTACATCTTCGCCAACGATACTATAGCTATAACTCCTCCGGGACTCGAGAAAAAGGTCAAGGATCTTATAGAAACTACGCTGAATGTCGAACTTGTTGAAACAACAATAGGGGGTATGAGGATCGTAGGAGTGCTTGTTGCAGGTAATAATAAGGGTATAGTACTACCACGTTTTGTAAAGGACGAGGAAGTGAAAGCAATAAAGAGAGCATTCGATGGTGTTGTTGAGGTAGTTAGTGGTAGCCGCATCACCGCTCTTGGAAATGCAATCCTGGTTAACGATAGGGCAGCGCTGCTACATCCGGAAGTTGAAAAAGAGTTTGAGAACATAGTTAAGGATGTTCTGGATGTTGAAGTTGTCCGAGGAACCATTGCTCAAATACCTACCGTAGGCTCAGTAGCTCTCATCACTAACAAGGGAGGGCTTGTGCATCCCGATGCCTCGGATTCCGAACTGAAATTTCTTGAAGATTTCTTCTCTGTACCCATAGATGTAGGTACTGTAAACTTCGGTATAGGATTTATAAGGTCGGGCCTCGTTGCTAATACACACGGTGCTCTAGTAGGTGAAAAGACCACCGGTCCCGAAATGTTAAGAATATCACAAGTGCTAGGTGTAAAGTGATATGAGCTCTGAGGTTAAAGTATATAGGATCTATGGTTTTGCCTTGTTTAGTCACGATAAGATGCCAGAGTGGAGAAAGTTCATCGTCGAGATAAGAGCGCTAAAACCTGAACATGCTATAGAGAAGCTCTATTCTAACTTCGGTAGTAGACACAAAATGAAGAGAAGCCACATAAAGATAGTCAAGAT
>QMWT01000106.1 GCA_003661775.1 Thermoprotei archaeon | reverse complement strand
CCACAAAGTATGTTTAGAACTAAATATCCACCCATTAATATTGTTAGAACAAGAAGGAAAGAACAAATTAACGACCTACCTTGCTGAAGCAAAAGAAAAATATGCTAAACAAACACTTGAAAGTTTTAAAGCACATCTCAGATTATGGTATAAATTCAATGAAAAGCAGCCCCCAGCAATATTAACATTGGAGCGTTATAAGTCTAAAATTGCTCATTTAGCATGGTTCAATGAAGATGACAGGCTAAGGATCCTTGAGACAGCAAAGAAGATGCTGAAACCAGAAGAATATGACTTAGTAAGAGGAGCACTAATGTTCCTCTTCTATACAGGAAGTAGAGCAGAAGCATTGAAAAACGTTAGATTTGAGGAGAGAAAGATCAGAGTCAATGGTAAAGAAGTAACAGCAGTAATAGCGATTACATTAGAAAAAGGAAGACATGGAAAAAAACAATGGGAGAAACCTATTAAGCCAGAGATCTACTTCCGCTATATAAAAGGGAGGTTGCCGATTGCAGAGAAAGAACTTAAATGGTTAAGAAGAACCTTGAAGAAGATCTATGAGCAAGTACTTGATAAGAACTCTGTGAAATACGAATACGCTATGAAGCACTGTATTCATATATGGAGACATACTGCTGCAATGACACTACTGCATGCAACTGATTGGAACATAGGATTGGTTGCCGAAATATTAGGTTGGGAGAATCCAGAGATTCTATTCCAGGTATATGGAAGAATGCCACCAGAGAAGAAAATCGCAGTAGTATATAATGTTGAATACGAGAAGCCGAAGTTTGAATTCGTCTATGGTAAATGGGAGAAAAAAGCAGTTGAACTATGCATTATCTAAAAAATTCATCTTAATGTGCTGTAGTAACCAGCTTTTATTAATTCATGTATAGCTGTTTCTATATCCATGTTTGGGAATAGCTGTTTCAGTATTTTTATCTCCTTTTCAGTCAATAATATGTGTATCTCATATGTTTCTTGACAAAGTCTAAACGAAGAAGTTAAGCCATCAGTCATACTTCTCACTCCCTATTTATTTTATACTTTATAAATTGTCTAAGCTTTCTCCTAAGCTCAATTATCTCTTGCCTAGAAACATTTTCTGGAATTATTAAAAAAGAATGAGCTTTATCAACTGCTATTATCTTGAACCTGGTATAACCATTCTCTACCCAGCTCTTAGGAACATGGATATATGTTGATAAAAAGTACTGATCATAGACATACTCTTTCACGTTTCCATCAACTAGCTTATGAACCTTCTTCTCTAGCCTATGCCTTACCTCCAGTATTCTCTCGATCTTTCTTCCCATCTTCTCCTCCTCTTCTCAATCTTTAATATACCCATCTTCTCCAAGCCTTTCTGGATCCAAGACTCTGGCATTTCTAGCTTCTCAAGCTTCTCCAACAGCCTTGAAACTTGCTGCTTTAAACCATAAATCTCCCTCTTCTTCTCCTCACACTCATCTGGATCCCTGCATGTAACATACTTCAAAGCAATATCATCAATAGCATTTACCTTCTCACCAAGAGTATCAATTACATCCCTCATACCTGCTAGCAGCTCTACAAAACTATACTTTATAGCCAACTCTTCAATCTCTTTATTTAATTCTCTTTTGATCGCCCTCATTTTACGGATCTCCACTTCCAACTTCGCAAGAGTCTTAGCCTGTGCCTCCTCAGTAAAGACATGCTTTATCAAACAGTCTAAGCACACTACACCATTCAGCCCAGGAAACCACAATGCATATAGATCCCTTCCCGTTTTCTCCTTATACTTCTGAGGATCCACCTTGTGATTACCAAGAACACACCATGCTGGGTATTGAAGCCTTATGAACTTGGGCTTTGGCAGATTTAGCTGTATATCACCTACCTCCATCTTATCCATAGCATTCTGTATTATTTCCCACATAGCCTTGCCTTCTTGTTCTGCTTGCTGCTTAATTCTATTGTAAAGCTCTTCAGGAACCTTGATGTTAGGCATTAACCTCCACCTCAAACGTTTTCTTCTCTACCTTGATTTCTTCGATCTCCTCATTAAAAAAATCATCACGTAGATCCTCCAATCCCTTCGCTACTTCTTTCTCCGTAATTTCAGATGGGTGTGGCTTAAATAGGAAAGCCCAGTGATACCACGTATCCCCAACCTTAACATGCAAGATGTAACAGTCTATCTTTACCATCTTCACACCCCTATGTCCTCAGTTATTGAGAATGTTTCCCCCTTGTACTCAATATAGCAGTCCTCATAGAGTGTTCCAAGCTCTCCCAGATCTTTCTCTTCACAGTAGAAGCTAACACCAATCTCTTCCAGCTTCTGACGAAGCTCCTCAAATATTTTCCTTCTATACTCTTCCCTTTCCTTCCTTTCCTCCTCTGGTGTCCTAGCCTTTATCTCAAGACTTTCTTCTGCTATCTCTATTAGCTTTAGTTTGCAATCCCAATCCTTTCTACATTCCTCTACCCATTCCTTGCCCATTATCTTCTTAAGCTCATTTTCTACTTCAATCATTTCAAACATTGTGGCAGCTTCCTTGAGAGCATAAGCAAGTGCTATTATGTTTCCTATTGCACCCAGCATTTTCCCAGCTCCATAAAGTGTTTTGAAGTCCTCAATTCTAATCATCTTTTGAAAGCTCTTATCAATACATATTCTTTTTGAATCTTTTTCTGCTCATGGAGTTTGCTCCCGAAGAAGTGTAGTTCTATTCTTCTATAGCCTTCTGCATTGAGCTTGGCTATGGCTGCTCCTATCTCAGTTATTTTATCTTCAACTATGAGGGTTTTTGGCTGCATGGTTTATTCACCATGTATTTATTTCTATGCATAAATTTATATGCTTTTCCTCAGAGTGTATTCACAACACTATACCCTTTTACAGTCTTCCACTTCGCTTTTGCATACATTGACTTAACGCACATCGCACAGTGCAACTTAATCCAGTCCTCAGTTCCCCACTTATCCTCTAGCTCTTCCCTATACTTGCCTGCTTTGAGAAGGTTTGAGAACACGATACAATAGCTGTGTAGGGCATATAGGCATGGCTTCCTCTCTTCAGAAGACATAGGAGACACCACTATAATATATGCCCCAGCCCTTATAAAGTAATATCTATCCATAAAACAATGGTGGTGAAAGCGTGGTTAATCTGATAGAACACTTAAGGGAACATGGCTATATGGATATAAAGGTTGTAGAGATAAGGAGGAGCTACCTCAAGCTAATAGTTGACGGGGAAATAGTGGAGGTGAAGCTGAAGAAAAAACTAGTCCTGGTTAAAGCATACAGAGTTGATCCACACCTAGCAAAAATCGTTTGG
>QMWT01000105.1 GCA_003661775.1 Thermoprotei archaeon | reverse complement strand
TGTAGGCCTAGCGCTGCTCATGTTGATGAGGTGGAGGTTAGACCTACTCTCTCTCAGCGATGATGAGGCTAGGAGCTTAGGAGTAGATGTTGAGAGGGAGAGGCTCGTTATAGTGTCGGCAGCAGCGCTCTCCATAGCCTCGATCACGTGCTCTACAGGCATCATAGCGTTCATAGGCCTGGTAATACCGCACATAGCACGCCCCTTCTTTGGCTCGGAAAACCGAGTACTGCTACCAGCATCTGCACTAGTGGGAGGTATAGTGGTGTTGCTCGCTGACACGCTCTGCAGATCGTTGTTACCTATGGAGATACCCATAAGTATCGTGACCACGCTGATTTCCGTGCCCTACCTAGCCTACCTACTCAGGAAGGTGGCTGGTGGATGGGCGACGTGATCATCGATGTGCAGCACATCACCATGGTCTTAGGGTCACGAGAAATCCTAAGAGATGTAAGCATCTCTGTAGAACGTGCTAGAGTCGTTGCATTACTAGGGCCTAATGGAGCAGGCAAGACAACCCTCCTACGGACGATCTTAGGGCTTGTAAAACCTGTAAAAGGAACCATTGCTGTAAACGGCAGGGATGTGTATAGCTACTCGAGACGCGAACTCTCGAAGATCATCGCCTACGTTCCTCAGGAGCACAGCGTAGTGTTTCCGTACAAGGTTATAGAGGTTGTTGTTATGGGGAGAGCCCCGTACAGAAACATGTTCAGCGTTCCAGATACCCGAGACTTCGAAAAAGGATGGGAGGTTCTAAAGGAGTTGAAGCTTGAACATCTAGCACACAGGCTCTTTACACAGCTTAGCGGAGGAGAAAAGAGGCTCGTGCTTATAGCACGAGCGCTCACGCAAGAACCCCGGGTACTCCTTTTAGACGAACCAACGTCAGGGCTTGATATAGCGAATAAGGTTAGAGTGCTTAATCTGCTGAAAAAATTGGCACGTAGCGGAAAGGCGGTAGTATTCACAACGCATGACCCCAACGAAGCACTTGCTGTAGCCGACAAGGTTGTGGTTTTAAATAGAGGTAGAGTCGTGTTTGCGGACGAGCCTGTTAGATTAAGTGAAGAGATCCTTGAGAAGACATACGGCGTACCCATGATAAGGGTCTTTGTGAAAGGTTTCACCATCGTCGTCGCACCTTCGTATGCAGACCTGCAGAAATAGCGTAATAATACCCCGATGTTATGTAGACCTTTACTAGTTCATGGTTCACGGACCTGCTCGAAGTATGAACATAAAGCAAAGGAGGCTATATAGCTAGAGTTCACCAAGTGAGACGTTGGATAGGACTGGTGCACGGTCATGTCCGATAACATGAAGGCAGCTCTGCTGTACGGACCCTACGATATGAGGGTTGAATGCATTCCTAAGCCAACGTCTTCAGGCGACCTAGTGCTGGTTAAGACGTTGGCCGTGGGTATTTGTGGAACTGACAAAGCTTTTTATAGAGGTACATACAGGCTGTTCAAGAAGCCCGTGGTCTTAGGGCATGAAGCTGTAGGCATTGTTGTTGAGGGTTCTGAGGAGCTTGTGGGTAAGGAGATCGTTCCCGAGATAAACATCCCATGTCTGAAGTGCTCTATGTGTAGAGGGGTTTCTATACCCACTGCATTAACAAGAGGACACTAGGTATAGACTTCTATGGTGCTATGGCGGAGTACTTCCTAGCGCACAGAGAGTTCGTCCACGAGGTTGAGGAGGTGGACCCTCTCACTGCTGTATTCACAGAACCGCTTGCAGCTATCCTTAACGCTATCGAGAGAACTCCCATAACTCCTTTGACCAATGCTGCTGTTGTAGGCACGGGTTCTCTCGCCTACTTACTAGCTCAGGTGCTGAACTGCCTCGGGTGTAGACCTACGGTAGTTGCGCGCGATGACAGTCTTAAGAAGAGATTCTTCGAGAAGCTGAGCTGTGAGGTCATCGAAGCCTCACAGGTCAAAGACTACGTGGCTAAGAGAACGAGAGATGGTTTGGGGTTTGACATAGTGTTTGAGGTAAGCGGAGATCCTAGTGCTATTAAACTAGCTGTGGAGCTAGCAAAACCCAGAGGTATTGTGCATCTAAAGTCCACCCCAGGAGCAAAGGCACAAGTAGATACCACCATGGTAGTGGTCAAGGAGCTTAGTATTGTAACCAGCAGATGCGGTAGATACCAGCATTTTGAGAAGGCTATAGAAATGCTTAGAACGGGAGCTGTTAAACCTCTTGCCACAACCGTAGTTGAGGGAGTTGACAGTATTCCACAAGCTTTCGAAATAGCTCTAAAAAGAGAACAGCTGAAGGTTCTAGTAAAAATAAGAAAGTAGTTCTGTGGATTCCTAGACTCAGTTCATTATTTGTTTGCGTGTAAGTGTGTTATTTGAGTAAAAAGATGCCTTAGTCGGGGTGCAACCTCTAGACCCCAAAACACTTCTTAGCTACATCAGGGCTTATAATGAATCTAAGAACTGCTTTTCCAACATCGAAGATCTCGGCCTCAAGTCCTGCAATTGCACCTGCTTTCAATTTAATAGCTCCTCCGCCTACCAGCCCGCTGATTAGCTTCTCAATACTTGGAGCGTGGCCTACGAGCAATGTGATTTCCTTGAATTCAAGCTTCTTAAGATTCTCAACGCTTGTAAGCTCAGGTCTTAGAATGTCAACAACCTTTACTTCTACACCCCCCAACACCTGTGATATCACCTCAGCTGTCTCATGAGCTCTTCTCAAAGGCGAGGTGTAGATGAGCTGGGGGGTCCACGGTAGGAGCTTCGCTACATTTGCAACATCGCTTCTCCCCTCCTCGGTTAATCTACGCTCCTCGTCAGGCTGCCCCGGCTTCTTCTCCTCAGCTTTTCCATGTCTAGCTACGAGTATGTACATAGTGCCGCACCATAGGAGAGAGTAGTTGCTAGAAAATCAATATCTCTTTATCTTCTTGCAACGTGCTCCCGCTTCGTTGGAGAGCGTTCTGTACAACGGTGCTGAGCTGTAGTTCGATAGGGAAGCTGTGCGTGATGGGGATAATCGGCGCTGGGCTAATGGGTTCCAGCCTTGCGAAGTGCTTAGTGAGGAAGAGGTTTCGAGCTTGCGGTGTTACAGCTGGACCTTGGAGAAGGCGGAGAGGATTTCGAATAGTAATAGTTAGGTATTTCCGAGGAACCGTCCTTTTCTACCGAGCCGATGAGAACATTTTACGTGAGGCGGCCGAATATGGAGAAGAGTCCCAAACCCCTAGTCCTGTGCGGGAAGATATTCACGGCGACTGGCGAGCCGCCAATAGAGAACGGCTGCGTAGTGATCGAGGGTAAGGAGATCAAGGACGTCGGTTCAAGAGGGGCCGTTGAGATCCCGAAGGATGCGGAGGTCATCGAGCTGCCTGGGCATACGATAATGCCGGGGCTGATAGACTCCCACATCCACATAACAGGGCTTAGA
>QMWT01000104.1 GCA_003661775.1 Thermoprotei archaeon | reverse complement strand
TAGATGTACTGATGAAGTACGAAAATAGAATATTGAAAGACCTCAGAACCTAGGGTCTTCACGTAACTGTGCTCGTTACTGGTATCACCAATAATCTGATTAACACGACCAAATCTATTGATTTAACCTGTAGAGCTGTACATAATCATGCTTCGCAAATTAGAAACAACAGTTCTTAAATCGCTGTTGAACCACGCTCGGCTGTGAAAAGCTTGTTTACAAAGTAGAGGTAAGGGCTTCTCTCACCTCAGTAATCTACCTCTTGAAGGTTGCTGGAGGTATTCGTAGAGCACTCTGTATGTTCCATAGAATGAGGTGAAGAGCTTTTCGGCTATGCTCTGCAGAGGTGTTGTCAAAGACTATGTGCCTCAGGGTTTGCCGTGGTTGGAGTGGCTATAGCTGGGGTTCCGCAGCTTTTTCCTGGGAGCGGTGCTGTCTGTGGGCCTGTGGGAACCTGCGTTTGTTGATAGAGAGAAGGAGTTCTCTGCTCTGCGGAGATTTGCTTCTAGGGGTAGCTACCTACCGCTCTACATCTATGGTCCTGAGGGATGTGGGAAGACTAGGCTGCTGAAGGAGTTCGTCAAGAGGTTTGGGGAGGGTGTAGCTGTGTACATTGATGCTCTTGAGAGACGCGATCCTTCGCGGACTGTTGCTGTGAGTAGGTACGTAGGTGACGTGGCTGAGAACGTGAGGCACCTCACGCAGGATCTCGGTGCTCCTCTAGGTGCTGCGGTTGCGGATAGGCTGGCTAACCTCCTCGATAGGATCCTGGAGAGAGTCGTTGTTAGGAACAGGCCCCTGCTTGTGCTCGTAGACGATGTTGTTCAGGCGCTGGGGCGCGAGATCGCTGAGAAGTACATCAAGTAGCTCTACGAGCTCACCGCGGAGCTCGGTAGAAGGTACAGCCCGGGGTCGGTATTCATAGCAGCTACCACCAGCGAGGGCAGAAGCCTAGATGCGGTTCTCAGACATAGGTACGCCGAGGTTAGGCTTCTGCGGAACCTGCCGGAGGACGCGGCCTACAAGCTCATGGAGATGCTAGGCGTGCCTAGCAGCGGTGTTGCCGAGCACGTGTGGCTTGCCACGGGAGGTAATCCCCGGAGCATCGTGGCTATTGCCCACAGCCACGGGTGGAGAATCGAGGAGTGGCTACAGGAGCTACGAGGCTTCCTAGCCAAGCTCCTAACAGTTGTGAAGGTACGCAACCTCCTAAACCACCTCAGGCGCGTACTCGAAAACCCAGATACCCTCTTCGAAGAACCCTCCGAGGAACTGCTGAAGCTCTACGAGCTCCTAGTCGAGAACAACCTCGTCACATACGTAAACATGCCGATGCTGAGCAGCAGGTACGTAACACCGAACCCCGAGATAGGCATAGGCAAATTCTACGCATGGCAACTCCCAGCATACCGCACCATCCTCAACAACCTCGTAAAGCCCAGCTAGGCGCATCCTTGGCTCATCATACACCATCTCTATATCGGTGATGATCTCGAGGTGTAGAGCTATAGCAAGCTTCGCAGGGGGTGCTGCAGGTTGAGGAGGTAGAGCTGTAGAGCATCGTTGGTTTAGCTCCTAAACCCGCAAATCTCGTAGGCTCTCATAATATTCCGAATCCTCCTCTCAGTCATAGTCTTCCCATAGACTTCTCTACATTCCTTAATATCTAACATCTGAGGACAGATAGTAAACTGCTTCTCCCCACGTTTTATGAGAACTCTATGGCAGTAGGTCTCTAACTCCATACCTCCATTAGACAGGTGCCCGATTACTACATAGTCAGACTCATCCAAGTAAAGAAGCATAGCTCTTATAGCTACATCTAGCTGGTTTACAGCACATGTAAGACAAGGTGCAGGTTGAGGACCGCGAATAGGTCTCAGGTAGTTATTGTAGAACTCACGAGGCGTTAGCACTCTAATCCACCGCTTCATGAGTTCCCAAAACCTGAAATCTCTCTTGTTCCAAGTAGCGATAACGACTTGCTTAAAGCTCTTCTTAAGATACAGAGCTGCTGCAACATACAACGAATCCTTCTCATCGTTAACATACCTCAGAGATTCTTCGATAAACGGAAGTAGTTCCCGCGACTTTATTTCACGGATGTGCTCCAGGACGTTTATTAAGGCTATGGAAATCTCGTTCTCTGGTCTTCTAGCTCTTCGAGCAATATCCGGTATATGCTCAAGCACTTCCTCCCGTAGAATATCGGGATAGTATGAAGGATAGAAGATAGGTGCTAATGTAACGATATACCTGTTTAAACCACCATCCCTTATTAGAGAAGCTATTACAACGTTTGCATCGAATACAACAGCTAGCTTTCTCTTCTCTTCAGCTTCTCCCAAGCTCTCCTAGTCACCTCCTCACTAAGCTCGATAGCGTCATCCATGCTCATCTTGGACTCCATAGCAACGATCTCGAGGATCAGAAGTCTCTTAGCAGCATCAACAAGTTTCTCAGGATCAACACCTCTAGCCTTAGCTAGCTCCACCACCTCTCTAGGCAACGGCACCTCAACAACTGTAACCCTAGAACTATCCATACCCCTACTACCCAAGCAAACTCTATGGGATATACCTCTATTATGTTTTAGTGTTAGAAAACAGCCTCACATCCATACACAGCGAAACACTACCTCTTTAACTCCAAACCTGACCAGTAGCGAAGCTTCATCATTAGAAAAGCTCAGTTGTAGTCCAGTTAAAGAGAGCGGGAATCTCTGCTCGTTACGCACCTAGAAGAAGATCCTTTATGAAGTGTCGTGTTTCAGCGGTATTGCTGTGTAGGGTCTACTGTTTATAGTTTTGGGTAGCGGTGTTGTGTATGGGCTGGGGCTGTAGATGTAGTGCTCAGGATACCGAGGAGGCTCTACGAAAAAGCTGTTGAACGCGGTATAGATCTCGAGACCCGGGTCGTGGACCTGCTGCTTAACGAGGTAGAGCTTGACCCTGCTGAGGAGGCTTCTATTCGCTTAGAGCTTGCTGAGAGGTTTCTGAAGGAATCGAAGGAGTATCTAGCTAGAGGCGATGCTGTTCAGGCCAGCGAGAAGATGTATAAGGTGGTTGAGGAGTGTGTGAAGGCTCTTGCAAAGCTCTACAGGCTTCCCGAGCAGCAGAGAGCTGTAGAGGAGGGCGGGTCGCAGCTGCTGGGTAAAGCAGCTAGGAGGCTGGCGAAGATGCTGAAGGAGCCGCGGCTAGAATTCGTGTGGGCCGTAGCCTACGACATCCACGTGCGGGGGTTCCACGAAGCTAAGTACGGTGTAGAAGACGTACAGGGGGACATGGAACACATCGAGTGGCTCCTGCACTACACCAAGAAACAGTTGGAGGAGAGGAACCACAATGGGGTGTGAAGCTTAGACACCCAGCTTCTCGAGTCTTCTGCTGAGCTCCTCTATGAGAACCGCTATATCTCTCTCGGCAAGCTCGTCGTCCGGGTACCTGCTC
>QMWT01000103.1 GCA_003661775.1 Thermoprotei archaeon | reverse complement strand
TGGTTTCCTCTATTAAAAGATAAGTATTAGTAAGGACAAGATTTTAAACGGTGAACCCAAGTGGCATATAAACTCACAATTACCGGACCAGAATTCGCGTATGTAGGTCAAGAAGTGCTTTTCAGAGGTCAGCTCACAGAAGATACAACACCAATCAAGGGAGCCACCGTTAAGCTCTACGTTAACGACGAGGTTGTTGCTGAAACAGTAACCGATGAGAGAGGAAACTATGAGTTCAAATTCAAGTTTGAAGAGCCCGGAACATACGAGGTATATTCTGAAGCAGTAATTCCCGGAGTACCCGCAGTACCATGGAGAGAAATAGGGATAGCAGCTGCAATAGTTGCCGGAGTGGGACTCCTAGCTTTAGCTGCTAGGAAGAAAGCGTAAGCTCTAAAATAACTTCAGCGAGGTGAATGCTGTGCCTTCGCTGAAGCAGCTCCTAGCCGGTGTTCTTACGTACGTAGCTGGCATGCTGATTGACATGGGAGTAGACAGCTACATGGCAAGAAAAATAGGAAGCTATGAATCATTTATTAAGGAGAAAAAGGAAAACATAGCGAAGGAAGCATTTGAAAAGGCAACCGAAACAGCAGCAACACCGCCGCCACCTAAAACAGAGCACACAGAGCACACATCCGGGTTCACAAGGGACGAAGCCGCAGAATACACTAGGAACATGGCAGTAGAGCATCTGGTTGCATCAGAAGACCACCTAAGAGCGGCTGCGGCAGGACAAGATGTTAAACTATGTGTGTCATGCCTTGTTGAGCATCACTTCCCCGCGCTCCGACAATATGCTCGTGAAGGGAAGAAGTTCTGCAGATCAAAGAGTGAGTGTGAAGCTTACGACTATCTCTACCGGGTTGTTAGCGAGGTTGAGAGGAGGCTTCTGGAGGGTGACACGAACCTTATAGAGTTGGCTGAGAAGCTTAGGAGCGCTAGGAAGCTTCTTTCACCTTCAATGCAGGTTCTCAAACAGCTTGAGGAGAAGCTTAAGGAGCTTGAGAAGCTAGGTGAAGAAGAGAAAGCAATTGCAACTTCGCCTCCGGTAGTGTTTCACGAGTCACCATCATGTATTCCGGAGGTTAAGGAGAAAATCGTTAGGGTTGCACCTAGGGTTGCAAAGGTTCTTTCCGAGAGGGGTTTCGCGCTTAGACCCATTAGGCTGGATATTAAGGAGGGGACAGTTGTTAAGGACGGTTTGGAGTCATGTGCTGCAACCGACCCGGACAGTAACCCGATAAGGCAGCTTTACAATTGTGCATGTTGGGGCGAAATGGACGAGAGGGAGAAGGAGAAAATTGTCGCCCACGAACTAGCACATGCCTTCGGGGTTAGGGACGAGGAGGAGGCGGAAAAAGTAGCTGAGGAGGCGCTGAAATGACATGGCTGACCCAGGCTAACCCGTGCGACACCGCAGTTAGGATTCTCGGGAAAGCACAGCATAGATACAGGGTTTTAGCCGGCAAAATAGCTCACATGGGGTACCGTCTTTTCGGGGAAAGGCTGACCGCAAGGGAAACCTTGATGAGGCTTAGCCAGAGGATACGTTTGGGAGGAATATATGTTTACGGGGACGACATATGTGTTGGGCCAAGATGCGTTAACTACAAGGAGTTCTTCGAGGCAATAGAGGAATACTATGACGCATACCGTGACAGGCTAAGGGCTCTAAGGGACATAGAGTTTTACTGTGACGGAAACAAACCGTCTGTTTGCCGGGAAGAGGTTGAAAAATACCTTGAAAGAATAAAGGAGCTATGGGACATACCTATCAATCCCAAGAAGGTGATGAAGGACCTCAGAATACTTGCTATAACCAAAGACCCTAAATTCCCCGAAGCACTAGAAATAGTTGGGTCATTCATGAGGGCTAGGAGGAGACTTATAAGATGCGCGGAACAAGCTATCTCGTAAGCGGAAAGGCCAGATCCGGTAGGTGGCTTACCCAGGAAAGAACGATATGCGACATTGTAGCTGAGAAGCTGAAAAAGCTGAACGTAGGCTTCGAAACAAGAGTTGTAAGGTTTGGAAGAGACTACTGCACCATAGACATTAAAAACAGGAAGATAATGGAGAAAGCAGTAAACATCCTTAAAGAGGAGGCCAAAAGAAAAGGCATCGTCCCGGAAAAGGCTGAAGACTTCGCTAAATGGGCAACCCTCTCATCAGTTGGAATATTAACTGACAGTAAAGTACATGCCTTTGGTGAAATAGCTGTACCGTTCTACCATAAGCCCGAATTCAAAAAATGGATACGTAAGGAAATAACTATTCCAGCCGCCTTCAGGGAAACATGCAAAATAACCGAGATACATGTCCACAACGCCCTAGGGCAGGACTCGCTCCACATACACTTCTCGTGCGAGTCAAAAGACCCGAAAGACATTGTCAACGCAATATGGGACTTGGCCGCAACACTAAACTTTGACGCGGAGGACTTCATAGATGCCACGTACGAGGAAGAAAAAGAATAGGTACCTTCTCAACAAGCTTGTCGACTCTGTTTTCCACCCGCTCTTCAACGTTGACCCATCATATATTTTCTATGATTTCTTTGCTCACTGCTTGGTTGAGGGAGAAATAAATATAGAGAAGTTTATGAAATACAATTGGAGGTATCTTGAAAAATGGATGCGAGACAGAAAGCACTGGAAACACTAAAGTCATGCCCGGTCTGCGAGGCTTTCGTTGAAACCGTCGAGTTCGGAGTATGCGAAATCATCAGGAGGAAAAACCCCAGAATAAACCCGGACTTTTGCCGCAGACTCCTCAGAACCAGGATAACCGAAGGAAAACCAATAAAGGAAATAGCCGAGAAACTAGGTGTAACAGAGGACGAGCTAAAACACCTCGTAAAGGAAGTTTCAGAATACGTTGACCGAGAATTCATGAGGAAAATAAGGTATAGAAAAAAAGACTAATCAGCTTAAAGCCATTCACTATTTTTACTGTCCACTCTATGTTGTGCCCCAGACTTCCCTATATACTTTGGCTAGACCTTTCTTCATGGCAACATTCCTTAAGCATGCTGCGTATTCGTTAGCTGGCTTGGTAGCGCAGACAGCATAGTCCTCCTTGATAAGGGTCCTAGCCTTCTCCTTAAGAGCCTCTTGAATTTCGAAGCCCTTCTCCGTCCACAATGGCCTAACTCTTGCTCTTAATTCTTTTCTAAAGCTGGGACCGTCAACCATGGCTCACACCCCCTCTTTATTTAGCACCCCACACGTCACGGTAGGCTTTGCTTAAGTCGGCAGCTCTGGCAGCGTCCTTGTAGCAGTCCTTAAGGGACTTTGTTGATGTCAATATGCATTCCTTGTATGCCGCAGAGATCTTGTTGAAACCGACCTTGGTTAGCTCGTCCTGTATCGCTATGAGTGCTGGGTTTCTGTCCCATGCGCCTCTGACCGCCGCTCTTAGGGCTTTTCTTGCTTCACTCATAATTTGACACCATGTTTAAATGTGGGCC
>QMWT01000102.1 GCA_003661775.1 Thermoprotei archaeon | reverse complement strand
CCCTATTACGAATCCTAGTGATTTTATGGTGAATAGTTGGCAGTCGGGTGCAATTCCTTGAGTTGGTATATTGTAGAATGGGTCTACGTAAGGCTTTCCGCCAATACATGCAGCGCACCAATGTCCATGTCCATTTTCATCTGTGTATACTCCTCTGATTGTTGTCCTCCCGATTGCATGCGATATTGCTCTATGTTGTGGAGCTGCTGCCGTATCTATGACTGCGACTTTTATTCCTTGTCCCGTGAATCCTTGCTGGTTTGCTTTATCTGCTCCTATTAGTTTTCTTGTCCACTCGGTAGAAGTGAACTGTTTTTTGGTTAGCTTGTCTTGATATATTCCTTGCTCTGGGACTACTGGATACCTAAATGCCCACATTACCCTGTCTGGGTAGATTTTTCTTATTCTTTTGTCTGATTCTAGGGTTTCGATTATGCTCGGCGTCGCTGGGAATGATACTAGGTTGAATCTGTCTATTATTTTGACTGTCATGAATGTTGATAGTATGTCTCCTGCTCTCATTAGTATGTCTCTTATTCCTATTCCGGCTATTGGTAATCCTGTTGGCCCTGTGAATCTTGGTAATATGCTTCTTAGTAGTGGAAGTGGTGATATTGCTTCTCTAATCATTTGAGCTACCTCGGTTGCTATGTCTTTGACTCTATCTGTTTCTACGATTACTCTATCTACCATTCTTGTCCCTGCGCCTTTGGCTACCCATTCGGCTACCCTTCCAACTAGCTTCATAAGACCCCCTCCAATACGAAATGCTTAACCTGGAATGAAGTTCTTGGCTGTTCTTTGAGTATGTAGTGGCCTCCTGCTTCTTTGAAACCTAGTTTTTCTGCGGCATCTTCTTCTTTTAGAGAGTACTTTACCTTTCTCCTGAATATGCAGGGTAGGAACTTTTGTCGTAAAGCGCCAAGTTTACCTATGATTTGAGCGCCCAGTTCTCCAAATCCAAGGTTGTGAGACATTTCGTGAATTATGTTTTCTACTGTTGAGTATGGTGTTAGGATTATCATGTCTTGGCCTTTTTTCTGTGCTCCCATTATCCAGAATCTTTCGTGTCCTCTTTCTACTTCTACTGGTTTTTCTGATATGTATATGTGCTTTGGTGGTGGTAGGAATGATTTGCTTATGACTTCTTCTACTTCTTGTATTGTGACCATTTTACTCCTCACCCCAGAGCGCTCTTCTTAATTTGGTTAGGGGTCTTCTAAGCTTTATTTCGTCTAGCAGGATGTTTCTTAATGGGGTTATCTTGAGGTCGTGTGCTAGTGCTTGTACTTCTCTTCTGGTTTCTGAAATTTGCTTAGCTATTTCGGTTACCGTCTTCCTAACATCTCTAATCGCATCCTTAACGCTCATCAAGTAAGGTTTCTCTAGCATTGTATTTAAAGGTTATCCGACTTTCTCAAGCGTTTCAGGATTAGCTTTTCAAGGAGCTTGAACCTCGTTTTCAAGTATCTGAACCACCATAGTTCAAAGATGACGTATCCGAGTATCTTGAAGAGGTTATTGGCGATTATGAACCCAGTAACTGTGAAGCCTATTAATCCAAGGATTGTTGCCAGAGTTAATTCGTATAGAATCACGAAAAAACGATAGAGGAATGCTTTGATGATTATCTCTTTCTTTTGCGGTTTCACAAGATTTGTGATGTAAAGAAGCTTAAAAACCCTGCTATCATACCTAGATAGAACAATGTCCAAAGTATGGTGTTTTCGGTTTTTGTTTTTATGTCTGGATGTTTAATTCCGAAGAATAGCATGGCTATTATGATTATTCCGAGTGGTGCTGAATATATTAGATTACTGAGTGATATAGCTACTGGAACATACGAAGCGGCTATGAATATGAACGCTATTTTTAGCGCTTTCTTCCTACCATATACTGTCACGAAGTTTTTAATGCCAAGCTTTTTATCACCTAATTCGTCTGGAATATCTTTGAAAGTATTTGCTCCAAAGACGTATAGTGCCATTCCAAATGCAAATATAAGCAGATTTATGTTTTCTATCGGGTTTGCATAGGCGGTATAAGCTGTTATTATTCCTAATGCGCCTCTTGGTGCGGCTAATGCTAGGTTACTCCAGAAGAGCTTTGCTCTGAGCCTTAAGGGTGGTGCGCTGTAAATCCATGCAAAAAACATTATTACTGATAGTAGTAGCCCAAAAGTCGTGTTTATTAGGGTATAGGCCATTGCCAAGGTTACTATGGTGAGGATTATTGCTAAGCTATTTGCCTCATCTACCGAAATTTCGCCCGAAGGAATCGGCCTATACGGCTTGTTTATTCTATCTATTTCCCTGTCGTATACCTGGTTTATGACGTTACTTGTATAGTTAGCAAAAACGAATATTAGGGATGTGAGAAATATCTTGTATATTGGTCCGGGCTGATGTAGGTAGCCGAGATAGCTGAAGAGTAAACCGCCTACAGCTGGAGCTAATAATGTGAATGGCCTTGCCAGTTTGAGACCAGCCTTAATCTTTTTACGAATCATGTCACTTAAGTAAGGTTACGCCTATTTTTATGGCTAATTTCGGGTTTCTCAGTAATATCGGTATTACTTTATCCAGTTCTTTCATGGGATTTACTGGGACTGTGACCTCTATTTCTTCCCCTATTGTCTTGAGTATTTCGTCTAGTCCTTGGGTGCCTAAGCTCCATATTAGCTTCTTGATTTTGCTCCACCTTTTGAGTTGGGGTAATACTTCTTTCTTGTACCATTCGTCATATTTTTTGAAGCTTTTAGCCTCTGCCAGTGATTTTCCAGCCATATAGCCTGATAATATTGCGAAGTGGAGGCCGCCTCCAGTGGCTGAATTGACTAGTCTACCAGCATCGCCTACTAGGGCTACGTTTTCTTCTGGTAATACTGATTGTAGGGGGGTAGGGGTTGGCACGCATCCGCCGTATTTTCCGATGATTTTTCCTTTGAATTCTGGGTGTTCTTGTAGGAATTTTTCTAGGATTTGTGGGAGTTTTATTGGTTCTGATAGGGGTATTCCTGCTCCTACTTTTATATATCCGTCTGATGGAAATACCCAGATGTATCCTTTTGGGCAGTATTTTTTGAAGAATATGTGGAGTGTTTGGTCTGGTTGTTGGTCTATCCAGTATTCTAGGCATTTATGGATTTCGTGTTTTGGTGGTAGCCCTGTTGTTTGTGCTGCTACTTGGCTGAATGGGCCGTCTGCGCCTATTATGTAGTCGAAGTATAGTTTTCGGAAGTCTTTTATGTTTTTTCTTGTGTGGATTATGGCTCCGTGGGATTCGGCTATTTTGGCTAGTTCTTTTTCTAGTTTTGGTTGGTTGAGGACGTATCCCAGGTTTGCTTTTTTACTTGCTTTTATTGTTGTTGAGTAGTTTTCTGAGTGTATTACCGCCTTTCTTATTGGTGATTCGGTGATTTTGGCCAGGTTTAGGTTGAAGGGTATCTTGGTTAGCCAGTGGGTTGCTATGCCTCCTGTGCTTTTG
>QMWT01000101.1 GCA_003661775.1 Thermoprotei archaeon | reverse complement strand
GTGTAAGAGTTCTGATAACCAAGCCGGGAATGACCGCCGACTATGTTGAGATCGTCCCTCCAGAGAAGCTCCCTGAAGAAGTAAGAAAGCAACTTGCGCCAAGTGAAGGGGGTCAGGAAGGAGAGAAAGTGACTGCATAGGGTGAAGAATATGTCTGATAGACCACTCGATCCAGGTGAGATCAGGTCTATGAGTCCCGAAGAGAGACGGAAGCTTCTGGCAACACTAAGACTTGAACTCGCTCGTCTCAGAGAACAGGCAAGAGTAGGAACTCTTGCCAATACAGCGCGAATAAGGATTGTAAGGAAAAACATCGCGCGTATACTGACCATTATGCGCGAGGAGGAGCTGGGTATTAAACGTAGACCTGGTGAACAAAGACAGTGAAGAGAACCCCTAGCAACTTAGTATTCCATGAACTCATAGGCCTTCGCGTTGATGTGGTATCGCATTCAGACCCTTCTCTCGTTGGATTGAAAGGAGTTGTTGTGTGGGAAATCCGTAACATGCTGTTCATAAAAAATAGTAGGGGTAAGATAGTGAAAGTTTTGAAGCAATATGGAACATTCAGGTTTTATTTACCCTCGGGCGTAGCAGTTGAAGTAAGCGGAACATCTATTCTTGGACGTCCGGATGAGAGGTTAAAAAGGGCTAGAGATAGGTTTAGGTGGTAAAGAGTATGAGTAAGGCTGGGACAAAGAACATAGGTATAAACTGGCCTGGCCTTCGCCCTCCGGAGAAGGTGTGCAACGACAAGAAATGCCCGTGGCATGGAGATGTTAGAGTCCGTGGACAGTTGTTAGTAGGTAGAGTAGTAAAAGCTAGAATGCAGAGGACTGTAGTTGTTGAGAGAGAATACCTAGTATGGATACATAAGTACATGCGCTACGAGAGGAGGAGAAGCAGAATACATGCACATAATCCTCCGTGTATCGATGCAAAGGAAGGAGATATTGTGCTGGTAGGTGAAACAAGACCTCTTGCTAAAAGTGTTGCTTTTGTTGTAATAGGTGTTCTTAAGAGAGCTGGAGAGAAGTAGTTGAAGTAGGTGAGCAATGTTATGCCTGTACGTGCGAAGAAAGGTGGTGCGGCGTTTCCAAGACGCAGAGTGAGTGCGGGAATACAGGTAGGTACTAGGCTGGTGGTCGCAGATAATAGCGGGGCTAAGGAGGTAGTGGTCATCGGAGTTCCCGAGATCAAAACGAGGTTGAGGAGAATACCCTATGCCGGTGTAGGAGATATGGTTGTGGTGACTGTTAAGAAAGGCACCCCGGATATGAAGGGTCAAGTTTTCAGAGCGATCATAGTAAGGCAGAAGAAGCCCTACCGAAGACCTGATGGAACCTGGGTAGCGTTCGAGGACAATGCTTGTGTTATAGTTACTCAAGAGGGTACTCCTAAAGGTCGAGAGATCAGAGGTCCTGTAGCGCGCGAAGCTGCGGAGAGATGGTCCTTCATTTCTAATATGGCTACTATTATTGTCTGAGGCTGGTAACCATGAGGAGCACATCTTCACAGCCACGGAAGCAAAGGAAGAGATTCTTTAACTTACCTCTGCACCAGAGATGGCATCTTCTCAATGCTCTCCTCTCCAAGGAGTTGAGAGAAGAGCTCGGTGTAAAGAGATTACCTGTAAGAAGAGGAGATGTTGTCAGAATTGTGCGTGGCGACTGGAAGGGGCATGAGGGTAAGGTTGTCGAGGTAGACTTGAAGCGTGTTCGCATATTCGTTGAGCGGGTGACCGTGAAGAAAGCCGATGGTACCGACGTTTACTACCCAATACATCCATCAAACGTGGTTATAGTGAGGCTTGGCGAAGTGGATGAAGTCAGGAAAAAGATAATTGAGCGTCGCAGAAAGGCGCGGGAACAGTTAGTTGAGGCAGGGAAAGCAAAGCCTCTTAATGAGGAGCAGCGTAAATTAGCCGAGCAACCGCAGGCTGTATCAGCAGGATAAACGGGTGATAGTAGTGGCCCGTATGGGTGAGGCTAGGCATCTAAAACGATTGGCCGCACCGCACTTCTGGCCCATACTTAGGAAGGAGTATGTATGGGTTGTAAAGCCTAGTCCAGGACCGCACCCGATTGAGAGGGGCATACCCCTCCTAGTCTTGGTCAGAGATGTTTTAGGGTATGCCGAGACGGCGCGTGAAGCCAGAAGGATCATCGCTGAAGGGAAGTTCTGGATCGACGGTGTACCTCGGAAGAGCTACAAGTTCCCAGTAGGACTTATGGATGTGATCTCGATACCTGAAACCGACGAGCATTACAGAATGGTTCCTCATCCCCAGAAATTCCTATGGCCTATAGAGATCCCACGAGAAGAAGCTTCGCTCAAATTAGTGCGTATAGAAAATAAGACCACGGTAAAAGGAGGTCACATCCAGCTCAACCTACATGATGGAAGGAATATCTTGATCCGCGTGAGCGACCCCACGAAGCCTGCGGAGGACGTATACAAAACCATGGATTCCTTGCTAATAAAAATTCCTGAACAGGAGATCGTAGAGCATGTAAGGTTCGAGGAGGGAGCGTTAGCTGTAGTGGTTGAAGGTAAAAACGTTGGGAGAGTTGGACGTGTTGTAGGGGTAGTAAAGGGGATGGGGAGACACAGAACTCTTGTGACTCTTGAGGATCTTGAGGGTCATAGATTCCAGACTGTGCTGAGCTATGTGTTTGTTATAGGCAAGGATAAACCTCTGTTGAAGCTCTGGTGATTATTATGAGTGTGGAGCCCGTGATAAGGAATGGTTGTATAACTATTGAGCCTGAAGCAGTGCCTTCGCTGGCAGAGTTCAAAAGCAGTATTCTTGGTACCAAAACTGTTGAGGAGATCTTTAACTCCTGGAGGGCCAACCGTATGAGAATCCCCCGAATAGCTAAAGTAACGGTTAACATGGGTGTCGGTACTAGCGGCGAGAGGCTGGAGAAGGCAATTAAGGTTCTAACAATGTTAACCAGGCAGGAACCTTCGATACGGAGAGCGAGAAGAACAATTAAGGAATTTGGGATAAGCCGCGGGGAGCCAATAGCTGCTGTCACGACGCTGAGAGGTATGAAGGCATATGAGTTTCTCAGGAGGGGTTTCTACGCTGTAAACCACACACTTAAGCTGAGCAGCTTTGACGAATTCGGTAATGTTGCTTTTGGAATCGCTGAACACATAGCGATGCCCGGAGTTAGGTACGATCCCGACCTCGGGATTTTCGGTATGGACGTTGCCATAACTATGGAGAGGCCAGGGTTCAGAGTTCTGAGAAGAAAGAGGTGCCGTGTAAGCGCAATTCCTAGAAGACATAGAGTTACACGCGAGGAATCAATACTGTTATTAGAGCTTCTATTTAACGTACGAATAGTGCCCCGGTGATGTACTGATGGCGAAGTTCAGACCTCCTAAGGAGAGAAAGTACGGACGCGGCGTGCAGAAGTGTGTTCGCTGCGGAAACAGAGATGCTGTTATTCAGAAGTATGGTCTTTATCTATGTAGGCAGTGTTTCAGAGAGCTTGCATTCTC
>QMWT01000100.1 GCA_003661775.1 Thermoprotei archaeon | reverse complement strand
GGGAGTAAAGGTCGAAGGTGTAGGAATAGCAGAACGCGCTGAGCGAGTGCTTCTTCTCATACTAGCCGCAGTGACATACACTCTCAATTTTAAGGTAGAGAGAATTGAAATTGGCGATGCAGTATCGTATGTGCTATTGCTACTCACTATTATAACGGTTATTCAGAGGTTTATTTACATCAAAAGATGTTTGATGTAGTTAGTTTCCCAGCAATTTTGAACTCGTAAGCTTAGAATCTGCGGCTCTGAGCTTGAAGAGGTACGTACTTCTTCCTCTCATGCTCTGGTCTCACTTTGATAATTCCGTAATGTATGGCGCAGCTTATGCAATAGCACTTGGTAACGGGATAACGTGCGATTATTGCTCCTCGCTTCTCGAGTTCCTCTGCTAGCTGTGGATCCACTGGGCTATACCACTTAGTTATGCACACAGCCTTATCCCTAGGTACAAGGGCTCCACAATTGTCACATTGTACGAGCTCTACAGATCCTTTATCTCCCTTCTTTCTACCTCGACTCTGTCTTTTCTTAGGCATCTCGACTCCGCCGTTACCTATTGGTTAGCTGCTTGAATATAAAAGCTTAGCGAGGGTTCATCTCCTTAATAGCTCTTGCCCAACCTCAGGTAAGTTACAGCTCGTGCTCCACATATAGGACATTTAGAACCTTCCTCAACATTGATTTTCTCTACTGTGTGTACTGGCGACCCCAGTACTCGTATACCTTCACCTAACTTAGTCTCTAGCTCTGCTGCACATCTTTCCTCGCCACACCAAGGTATCTGCGCGATCCCGCCGTTGCGTCTGATGTACTCCACAGCCTTGTCTATGCTTTTGAAAGTTTTGACCTGCTCGTTAAACCATCGTTTTGCTCTCTCCCTTAAGTTGCTGTCTATCTCCTCAAGCAACTTCTTTATAGCTTCAACAACCTTACCTCTCTCAACGATGATCCTATTCATAGTATCTCTTCTGAACAGCGTTACCGTACCTTTCTCAACCTCCTTAGGCCCTATTTCGATCCTTATAGGTACACCACGTAGTTCCCATTCGAAGTACTTATCAACAGGACGAAGGTCCTCTCTATCATCGAGCTTAACCCTAAACCCGCTCTCCTTCAACTCCTTAAGGAGTGATGAGCAATATTCATGAACTGCCCGGGTTTTTTCAGCATCCTTTGGAGCAGGGATCGGAACTATCACTACTTGTATGGGTGCTACCATCGATGGAAGTATGAGGCCTCTATCATCGCTGTGATAGGCTATTATACATGCTATTACGCGGTCTGAAATACCGTAGCTTGTCTGCCATGCATAGCCTATACTTTCATCTCTTCTCTGAATTCTCACCTCAAATACTTTTGTGAATGTCTGACCTAAGTGGTGAACCGTGCCAATCTGTAGAACTCTGCCGTCAGGCATAACAGTATCGAAGGCAATAGTGTACAGAGCTCCTGCAAACTTGTCCCACTGAGGTCTTCTGGAGATTATATAGGGTATTCCAAGGATGTCAAAGAACCTACTGTATATTGCTATAGCCTCCATAACCTGCTTCTCAGCATCTTCGAATGTTTCGTGTAGTGTGTGGGCTTCCTTAAACGTTGTTACTTCTCTAAGTCTTATCATAGGCTTAGTCATCTTAGTTTCGTATCTAAACATGCTTACAATCTGGTAGTACTTCTTAGGAAGCTGCTTGTAGCTCTTAATCCACAGACTCTCCATATAGCTTAAAACGGTCTCGCTTGTAGGTCTCAAAACAAGTTTTACGTCTAGATCATCGCTGCCAGCCCTAGTAACCCAGAAGACCTGCTGTTCAAAACCTCTTACATGCTCACTTTCCTTCCTAAAGATCGTTTCAGGTATTAGCAGCGGCAGCAGTATTTCTTCATGTCCCGTCTCGTCTAATAACTTTCGTATTAGCTCTATTACGCCACGTCTTATCTGAAAACCGTAAGGAAGCCATACACCCATTCCTTTTACTGGGTACCTTCCATAATCATAGATCTCGGCCTCACGTATGATCCACTCAAACCATTGACTGAAAGACTCACCATACTTTGAAGGAGGTTTCTCGACCAAGCCTCTCATACCTCACTCAATCTACCTTTGATGGCAACAAAAACTCGGGTGCTTTGTCTACATTGACTATAGGCACGGCTATGTACCCTGGTTTGGTAGTTTTACTAGGCTCTATCTTCTCCCCTGACTCGTCGAGTCTTACCAGTACATAGTTCGCGTCCTTAAGCTCGTTATCGTGGTCTATAACGTAGTAGAATAGGGGGAGACCATACAAATTATAATAATCACGGAAAACAGCTAGGAACCCTATTACAGTCTTACCTTCCTTATCTTTATACCTTAGTATGTACGTTGGCTGCATAGATGCAGCAGCCGTGCTGGCTATTCTAACTAAGTCTCTTATGGAGGCTAATTTTATCGCTACAGTACTGCGAAAAACCTCTTTCTTTTCCTCACGCGCCACGCAGGAACACCACTACCCCACGTATCCTGGGCATAGGTTAGGTTAAAACCGGTTTTACTAATGGATCTACCTACTTTACCGGTGTAGCTATTATTATTCTTCGCGCCTTCAGATGTATCTTGACAATACCTCTTCGCGCAAGTTCTAGAAGAACTCTTTTAGCCGTACTATACTTAACATTGTACTTCTGTACGATCTCGTAGGGAGTTACCAAGTCAAGATTCTTTATGTCCCTCTCTACCTTCTTCAGGATCTCCGTTTCAAGAACAGTAATAGGAGTTCGCTTCTCGCGACGTTCTTCGCGCTTCTCACGCCTTTCGGCGCGCTGCATTAATCTGCGCTGACGCTTCTCAATAGCAGTTATCGGCTTTCCACCTTTCGTACCCACAAAAGCTCACCACAGTTTTCGGTATTCCTCCAGACTCATGTAGAGTCCACACTTATAAATTATTATCTTTGGCTAGGTTTAGGAACGGTGAGCAATGATGCGTATAGTAACCGTGAAAATGCCTGAAGCATACATAGAGGGTATTGATGAGCTCGTCAGGATGGGTAGGTACTCATCTAGAAGCGAGGTAATAAGAGCAGCCATACGCGAGCTTCTCAAGAAGGAGCTGTGGTACATTCCAGAAAAAGAGGAGGGCGAACACAGGGAACACAGGGGAGTTAAGGTTATTGAGATAAGAACAGAGCTTCTCTAAACTACATTCATTTAGGTTATTTTGTAGGTCTTTGCCATATGCATTTATAGAGCTTTGTCTCACATCATAATATTATTGGGTAATGATGAGGGCTGGTATTGTCGAGCGATGAGAGGGGATACCAGTGCTGAACCCCTCTGACACCATCGCTGAAGGTGATGACGTCCTTCTCTACATAGACCACATGAGACGATGGGTTAAGAAAGTTAAGCGTGGCTCTGTGTTTGGTTCCGATAGAGGGTCGCTGAAACACGACGATATTATAGGTAAAAAATACGGTGATAAAGCAATACTCTCCTTAGGATACGAGGTTTACCTTCTACGCCCTCTTCTCATGGACTACGTAG
>QMWT01000099.1 GCA_003661775.1 Thermoprotei archaeon | reverse complement strand
GGCTTAACCTCCGGAGGCTTAGCTCTTCTAGCTGCTTCTTGAAGAATTCTCTCTCTAGCTTCCCTAATTATTCTTTTGGCTTCTGCGAAATCTATTCTTCCCTGCCTAAACATGACTATTGCTTCGTCAACTTTTGTTTTAACTTCATTGGCTATGTCCGATGGAATGTTAAGCTTCTTTATTAAAGCATCTATTTCTTCAGCTAGAGATTCGAGAGCTTCAGCTTCAGCAACTCTCCTTGCTTCCTCAAGTCTCTCCCTTAGCTCTTTAACTTCAAGCGTAAGTCTCTTAATGATTTTCTCCTTAACGCTTAACTTACCCCTATATTTTGCCTCAACAGATTTCTTCAGTTTCTCCTCTATTTCCCTTACAAGCTCAGGTGATGTTTGCCTGTAAATGTCAAGTACTTCTTCGCCTTTAACCTCGGAGAGCACCTCTGGCGGAAAATACTTGTCAATAACCTCTAATGCTCTGCCAACTATTTCCTCCGGTTCAAGTGTAAAATCTATTTCGTCGTAGACTTCGTTTGCTACTTGTGCTGCGTCGAAAGTCAGCTTTTCCACAGGCGTCCTCATAACTCTTTTCTTGAAAGCGTTAACTATTGGGTTGAAGATTTTCCTTCTAACGTCTCTGGGGTCTAGGTTGTACTCTTCAATTGCCATTTCAAGGTTTTTCCAGAGAGTGTCTGAGAAACTCCTTATCACATCTTCTTTGAAGGGCACACTCAGCACCTAGTGAAAAATTTATTTCTTCTAAGATAAAACTTTAACTAGAGGAGATAGCAGTGGAGGTTCTTAAGGAAATAGAGAAAGACTATGTTGCAGTGTGGAAAGGGAAATACGCTGACGAAATGTTCAGAGACCTAGCTTCTCTTATGAAGAAAGCTGACGCTACAGTTGCGGACAAAATATATGCGGCAATAGCAGGTAAGGTTGGTGAAGCATTCGTTGTTTACCTTAAACACCCTACGGATGGAAGCTTAAACTTATTTATTATTTCACCTGAGCCTCTTGAAATACATCGTAGGCTGGGGATTAAGTGATGGCTGAACCCTACCGTGAAGAAGAGGAAATTGCCTACTGGCTAATACCTGAGGAAATGAGGAAGTATGTTGAGAGAGAAAAGGAGTTAGCGTACAAGTTTAAAAGGTATGGTATAAGAGCGTACGGTATAGCTGAGGAACCGGCGATAGTAAGGGTTGTCGGAAACTACATAATAACTAGAACGTTTCCTTCAAGGAGGAAATCGTATCCACCGGGGCTTCTAGCGACGGTTAAAGTTGGAAACACTATGGTAATGGTTTTGCAGAGGAAAATGGATATTTGGGCAACACTTTTAGAGAAAACTAAGATATGTGCTTTATCAGACATCAATAAAGCCCCTAGGAAGCTAATAGTTAGACATCCAATGATAGGTGTTACTAGGTTCTCAAACATTTTCAACTACGGGCTTGAACCTTTAAAAACATTGGTTATTCAGTACCTATGGTTCTGCTGTGGAAAGGAAATAATGAAGTGTGTTGCTGAAAAATCTGCTGAGTGCTTCTCGGAGAAAGTTGACGAATGCCTTATGCCGTTAATGGATAGGCTTACAGCTATGGCTATGGCTTCAGAATCAGCTATGAAGACACTAACCGATTTACAAGCATTCATTAATGATTTCAAGAGAACTTTAAAGGTTATAACTCCTCCTCCAGAAAAACAGATAATACAGGTGCTTTACGTTAGGGAAGGATACATTGAGGACAAGGCTAGGTTAGCTAAGGCAATGATGATTCACAACTACGATGTAGTTAAGAAGCTTATGAGGACAAATATGAGAGCAGCAATATTCTACATGGCTTTAACGGAGCCTCCGATAACAGTTGACATGATAGTGGCTTTATCAGGCTATCCTAGGGAGGAAATAGCACCTACAATATCTAGGATACTTACCGACATGGTTGAAGACGGAATACTTACTGAAACGTATGCTGTGCCACCGCATTTCAGAGCCTTCTACCCTCAGCCGTCGCCGATAAAGTTTTACAGCGTATCATCCGTTAACGAAGCGGTTAGGAGAATGGCTGAGGAAATAAAGTCTCTAACTAAAATGGTTAGGAAAACAGTTGAAGACTATGTTGAAGCCAAGGTTAGACCGGTGGGGTTATTCTTCAACCCTGAAACAGGTAAGTTCGAGTCAAGATATGTTACTGAAAGAAAGAAGGTTAAAAGAGAAGTTCTAGTGCCGGTAAGGATGCTTACAGATGAGCAAATAAGGGAAATAGATGAGAAAATAAGGAAACTACCTAAATCAGAGGTTAGGAGGAGAAAGTACATTCACATAAGAGGTGTTAAGACACTGATGGCATACGCTGGGAAAGAGAAGCCTCCGGAGAAACCTGAGGAGAAAAAGAAGAGAGAAAGCATAGTGGAGAAATTCGTTAGGGAAAAGCTTGAGCCAATGGGGCCGCCGGCAAACGTTGCCTTGGCTTCAGCAATTGAATACTACGTTTACCTAATGGGTGGGCCGCAGTGGATAGCTGACAAAGTAGCTGTGCTTAAGGCTAAAGGTGCGGCAGACCCGTTTGCCGAGTTAGCTAGGAAAAGATTCACTATTGAGTGGCTATGGAACGTAACGTTACATGATTGCATATCTAATAAGTCAGATGAAACATGCTTAATGCATGAGGTAATAGCGTGGATAAGAGCTGGAAAACTAAAGCCGACAATGAACTATGAGCTTTTCAAATCAAAGCTTCTCAGAACAATACTGGAAACCGGCTCGGCTTTTGAAATGGTTGAAGGGAAAATGAGGCTTAAAAAGGAGCTAACGTAGAGTTTACATACAAACATATATATACTACTTTTTAACTTAATTTCTTAGAGGGGGAGTGTTTGTCTCAGCCTAGAGCTGAACCTGCTGACATAGAGGAAGTCGTCGCTGAAGGCGTGGTGTATTTTAAGCGGGGAGGCTTCGTTCTAGTATGGCAACATGGTAGGGCACAAATAGTCAGGCTTGTCGGTGTTGAGGACATAACGTACGAGCTTGAAAGTGCACTTAGGAGAAGACATGCTGTAGAATCTGAGCTTAAAAGAGCATATAGGACATACGATTACGCTTTGAGAAGGTTTAGAAGCGAGCTTGCAAGACTTGCAGCTATGGTTAGAGCTTTCAGAATAAGGCTTAGAATATATGACCTATGGTCTCTAGCTATTAGAGCTGGAAGATACCCTACGCCTCTGGTGAGGCTTGTTGCGAGAATAATTGGTAGACCGAGAGCTTGGGTTAGATCCCATCCGGAAGAAGCTCTTGAAGAACTTCTCAGGGCAATTGATGAGTATGAGAGAAGAGTTAGAAGGCAAAGGGAGGTTTTCGAAGAAGCTAGAAGAGAATATAGGACAGCTAGGGAAAACATTGAGAAGCTTAGGAGAATGCTTGAAGACTTAGAGGTTGAAATAGAGAACCTAAGGAGGCTTCTAAGGGAAAGAAGACCTATGAAACTAGTTTATGAAGACTATGTTGAACACATAAAAATAGAGTTAACCTATGCTGTTGAAACCGG
>QMWT01000098.1 GCA_003661775.1 Thermoprotei archaeon | reverse complement strand
AGATGCCTTCAATAGTACGGCTCGGCTAATGAGAGGTTTACCATCTTTTGCCCTTGTATCAGTAGACGATAGATCCACAAGATCCCAGAACAGGTCTGCAAGTAATGTAGGCGTGTTAAGGAGCAGCTTATCCAGTAATTCCTCAGAAGGCTTAACACCGTAGGAAGCCAGTAGCCATACACTTACGGCTGGAAAGGCTTGTAGCTGTATGAGCATTTCCTTTCCATTACCATTATGCCTTACTAAGAACCTCTTTGAAAGCACTCTACATATCTCATCAACATTCTTACCGGTAATTGCTATAATGGGGCGTGTTAACTTCTCATCTATCATTAGCTCCAACTTGTTCCTACACCTAACAATAGGTGTGATTGCAGTACATGAGGGGCCGATTGTCTTGACCTTTACCACGTTTTAACCCCTCTTAACACCTACTCTCATAACATAGCTCTTTCTCTTGCCTTCAGGATCAACTTGGTACCTAAATTTACCACCACATTTAGGGCATTGATAGTAGTAAACATCCCACCACCTATATTTCCAGGTTTTCAATAACGTATGTTTTCCCTCATAGCCACAGTAAGGACACTTGACCATCTCTACTTACCTCTTTTTCTTGATAATCACCTTATTGTCTTCAAATATCCACTCTATCTCATCGTTCTCATTAATGTTAAGTAGTTTCCTAACCTCACGCGGTATGGTAGTTCTATAGTATTTTCCAACCTTGGTGACAGCTAACACTGGCATGTTTTCTGTAGCACCCACTATAAAGTATACTTTATAAAGTGATAAAAGTAGCTGCCTTAGTAATACTTAGTTACCTCAATCTCCTTTCATGCTCATAGTATTTTTGGAGTGTTACTGCGGGATTTTGAGAATGAATTATTTTAACTGATACTTCTCCAAGTTTGCATTTAACAATGTATTCTATGAGAAGTTCGAATCTGCTAGGATCAAAATAGATATCATAGAGTTTTGCATCTTTGATCTCCTTAACATAATCGACCAGAGCTTCCTTAATAATCTCAAGTAGTTTCAAGGGATCCTTCTCAGCTAGCTCAAATAGCTTACTAGCATCAATGTCTACAGGTTTGAATTCATCGAAGACATAGATCCAAGTACTCATCCTAACTCCTCTAAGAAAGTATATGAGGTACGAACTTAGAACTTTTCAGTTTCATAAGTAACATTGAAATCCTTCCAAACCTCCAGTTTCCTGCTATTTGGATAGAATACTGCGTAGCATCTATGCTTCTGTGAGGAGTCTATCCTTATATAGAGGGTTCCATACTCGAATTTGTATACGATGTATGGTGATAGATGGAGATGTCCGCAGAATACTAGCTTGGGTCTAGCTTCGTGGATAGCTATCGCTACTGCTGATGTCCTTTCGTCACGTGCTATCACACCTTTGTATTCCTCAATCCAGGGAGATTCATGTAGTAGCAAAACATCTACTTTGCCACTTAACCTCTTACCATATTCAATGAATTCCTCGGGTCTCTTACGCGGTATACCCTTCCTCTCCTTCCTTCTAAGAGCGATTATGCCGTTGATAGCACCGAACCTAAGTCCTGCAAACTCCCTAATCTCTCCATCCCTCATTAGGATAGGTTCACGGTTTTCAGTAAGAACATTGTACACGTTCTTAAGAACTTCAAGATTCTCATGGTTACCGTAGATACTCCAAACCCTAACCTTCTTCAACAGTTCATAGAGTTCATCCTCATTAATTGCTTCACCCCAATCTCCTAGTGAAATCAGTAATTCAGGCTTATGATATTCAACTATGCCTAGTAACCAATTCCACGCCTTAGACTGGTCAATACCATCATAAACTCGCTTATCGTAATGTAGGTCGCTGATTATCATCGCCTTCACCTTACGTCACCTCCGTCTTTCTTCCATTTACTTTAAGTGTATCTTTTCCAGCAGGATGTCTCTTAGGTATCCAGGGTCTTGTAGTCCTCTTCTAAGTACCTTCATTGCTTTGGGGTATTGTATATCTGCATCTCTTAGTAGGTTATCGTAGCTAGAGGCGCTAACCTCTAGTTCACCGAATCTAGTCTGTATGAACATGGCAACATCCTTGTCTATGACCTTCTTTAGTATCTGCCAGTGTAGCTCCCTAAACACCTTAGCGTTAACCAGCTTATGCTCCCTAGCGTACTTACTAACACTGTCGTCCCACCTCTTAACTCCCTTGAACTTCTCTATGAGTAGTGATAGCTCGGCTGGGAAGTATATCCATTCACAAGGCTTACCTGTGTGGATACCTAGGTAGTAGCGACAGAAACCTTTGTCCTCAAAACATATAAGTCTCTCAGTATAGGAGTCAGTCATTTCTATCTTGACAACCTCTTTCGGGCTATAGTCTGCAATCATCTTTATTACATGCTTAAGCCTCGCTCCGCTATAGTACATTAACACGTAATACAGATAGTAGAGTTCATGGTTTTGTTTGAGGAACTCTATGCTTTTAACAACATGTTCAACATTTATTTCTCTAGCTTTGACTTTCTTCTTCCACTTTCTTGCCGGTACGACTTCCATGAGCCACCCGAAGGTCTCTAGAGGTATCTTTCTACGGTGGTATAGATACCTCACGTAATGTCTAAAGATGTTGCGGAGCCACTGGTTCGGGTAGTTAATCACATATTCAACTAATTCAGGGGTAAGTTGTTTTCCTTCAAGTGCTTTCATAAATAAGCTCCTGTAGTCAGACAGTGTTCTTTCATCAGTAATCTTCTTCCCCTTCTTACGATGCTTCAAGAACTCTTCAAAACCTTCATCCCAATGCAGAGTAACCCTAACAGGGAAGAGGCCTATAGCGCGCTTAACATCCTCACGGAAATTGTCTACTACGAAGCGTATTATCAGTTGTTTAAGGTATTCATCGCGTATTGCTCTTTTAAGTATCTCTATAGCCATGGAGTAGTCTACCGTACCGTCTTCGCGTACAACACCTGAAGCTATGAGTCTTTTCTCAGCACCTAGAACTTCCTCAAACTCTCTAGGAGTAATTAGTGAGAGTATAATCTTCAACTTAACGTCATCAACCTTAACCTTCTTGTTAAGTAATCTCCACATAGTGTACCTAGATACATTTAGAGCTTGCTGTACTCTATCCTTACCAAGTCTGTTTACAGCATATTCCAAGAGCTTATACCTATCACTATCAGATATCTTAGAGAAATCAAGCTGCTCATACCATGCAACGCTCCCTGCAACACCCATAAAGGAATTACTCAGAGCCACAGACTTCAACCAAATTATTATCAGCACATATTAGTATTTAAGTGTTGCATGGTGCAGACATTAATCATGCAACAATGATGATCGGAGCTACGTGGTAAAGGGAACACTTATATAGGGAGTATATAAGTGGTGCGGCGGCCGGGATTTGAACCCGGGATCGCCGGCTTGGGGGGCCGGCGTCCTAGACCAGGCTAGACGACCGCCGCCAGGTGTTGATTTCCTATATGGGGTTATAAGTTCTTAATTATTTCCTCTTTATCGCTTCTATAATTTTCTTCGCTCT
>QMWT01000097.1 GCA_003661775.1 Thermoprotei archaeon | reverse complement strand
ATATAATTCCCTCTACTCTGTCCTGAATCTGTCCTACTATGTTTGCTATACCTCCTCCAACTGTTGCCCAGAAGCTCATACTACATCACTATGGGTTTATCTTGAACGTATACTTTACTATCAATCTACCTCCGTTAGGCACAGTAGTCGTAGTAATTACGTCTCTTGCTAACATTACGTAATAGTCCTTTGGCACTCCTGCTTCTTCTCTTACCACCTTTGCAAACATACCAATTTCTTTAACTACAATATCTGCACCGCTTAAGTTATCAAATGCTCTTTGCCATGTCTTGTAGTCGTTGCCATAATCAGCTACTAAAGTTTCTCCGTATTGTAGTTGTCCACTTCCCGTTCCATGAGAAATCTTAGAACCTAAGTTGTATTGAGTTACCTCAAAAGCCATGTCACTTGAACCAACTAATATACCGTATTTGTCTTCTCCTGCTGGTGCTAAAACACTTGCATCGTATAAGTAGTTATCATTTGCTTTCTTGAAAGCAAAGTAAACTGAGTCTCCGTTTATGTCATTCACATACCATACATTTGTGTCAAACATTGCTATCAAGTTCATTATGTTCCTTGTAAAACTGTCCATCGGTTTCTTTTCTCTATGTATCTCCTTACCGTCTTTGTCCAATACTATTACTTCAATTTCTCCACCTACAATAACACCTACATTCTCTTTATTCATTCTACCACCCATAATAAAATACTACAAAGTAGTTTAAAAAATTTACTTTAACCCATTATAACCCAATCAACTTCGTATAACCAATTACCCAACTTAGTTCTTTTACTTGCTTTAGCTAATCCATCTGTTTGAGGTTCATATACGTAAACTTCTAAATCGCCACCTTCTTTGACTACTATTACGTTAAAAGCATGATAACCTACAAATTTGCCTGTATTTACGTCGTAAACTCTACCAATTGCTAAACCTACTGAATTTATTTCGTATAGTTCATTGACATGACCTACAAAAACAATGGCAAAGTTATCACAATCAAATACGTCTCTTTTCCATTTTTTAATTAAGTTAAGCGTATCGGATTGTATTATTTCCTTCCAAGTATTTAAATCTGCCACTTTATACCACAAATCTAGAAGCATAGTTTTGCAACCTAAAGTCGATACTAGCTTTGTATTAATTACACTATTAAATACCATTTCTCCTTCAACTCTAAATGCTCTCTTAAGTAATTTGTATAGTAGTTTAGCTATTAGCATTCGTATTATTTTGCACATGTCAGATCACTTCTCTACTTTCCTTATAGCATCTCTAACACCTAACAGACCTAATCCAAGTAATATCAATTGCATACCGTTGTCTTTGTCTCCCGTAATTACTAAGTATATTCCCAAACCAATACATACGATAGCTACCCAAAACGTCTTACTATTTAACGGATAGGTCATGTAAAAAAATAGATGTCTTAATATTTAAGTTTTTTCTGTGGGGTCAGTCCTTAAAGGACTTCATCCCCCTACTTTTATCCTAAGTAGTTAGAACAATGTTCCGATCCATCCTGTGACACTCCTGAAAATCCTTGTTCCATATCTGACAACTGCGTATGTTAGACCTCCAAGAACAACCATAGTAGCTATTATACCTGCATTGTCCGCAATAGCAGTAGCGATGTTACCTAAAACGTCCTGTACAGCAGTCAATATACTGTTCAAGATGTCACCCAACGTATAAGCCATAACTCTCACCTCCAATCTATATTATTTCAATAACTGATATTTAAGCTTTACTTTCCTTCATTTTTCTATATTTTTCAGCAATTTCTTTAAATTCCGATACTAATTCATCGCTTAACTCTTTTTTCTCTTCCTCCTCCATTTCTTCTTCTACTTTCTCAGTTGCTTTAGTTCTTATCTTAGGTTGTAATCCAAATAATGCAAATAAGTTATTGACAGCCTCTGGACTAGCAGGTAATTGTCTACTTGCCGTTTTAGCACATTGCGTAGCTCTCCTAAACGTATTACTGAACTTATATACAATATTCGTAGCTTCGTTGATTTCGTTAATGTTCATGTCTAATATTTCTTCGAACTCTTCTTTTAACGTTACAATGTCTATTTCGTCTATATCGTATCCTTTACTCCTCAAACTACCTGCAAATCTAATTAGACTATTAAAGTCCATTGGATTAAGACTACTAACATCTATACCTGCTCTAGCTAAAGCTTGTATGACATTGGACACTCTTTCTCCAAAAGTTACGAACTTGTGTATTTTCTCTAATGCTTCCAAGAAATCTCTAATTGTAATACTCTTTCTTTGACCGTTCATATTTACTTTCTAATTCTTATCATCAATAAATCACTTTCTCTATAAGCTACAACTTCAACACCTTTAGCACCTTGTTCTACTGCTTTCCTACATCTCCTTTCGATTACCTTTATTATGTCGTCTAAAGGTATTACTATAAAAGCTACGTCTGGATCGTCTTCCTTAGTTATAACTTCTGCATCTATACCCATTTTCTTTAAGTTCATTAGGCTATTTTTAACCGCTACTGCTATCTTATCCCTCTTCTTTTGTAAAATTGCCATTTGTTCTCTCTTATCTTTGGTCATGCCTAATTTTAGACTTTACAAATTTATAAACCTTACTAAAAGATACGTAAGCAAAAAAAGAGGAAAAGAAAGAAGTTAGTTAATTTAGCTCTGTCTAGCTGGTTGTGTCCTCTGTTCTTCAGTTTCAGCTTCCTCTTTAACTACTCTTGCTACACCAAATGCAACTTTTAGAGCATCCCAAAGTCTTTCATCTCTTATAGGTTGTTCGGCTCTTACCCTTTCAATAGCCCTTTCTCTGGTAGCTATGTCTGCACTCTCTAAACTACCTATCTCCTTCAATATTCTATACGCAAAGGCTATACAAAGACCTCTTAAACCACTTGGAAGACCTACAGCATTCATAGCAGGTTCGAGGAATCTATCTTTGAAACCTTTGTAGTTTCCGAACCTCGTAGATCTCTCGTTATCCATAGCTACTATTGCTGGATGAACTAGGTATGCTGGTATTCTACCTCCCTTGCTCAAATAGTCAAACATTTTTATCTGGTACCTAGGGGAGCTACTACCCGTATATACTCTCCTTCTCCCCGCCATGCCTACATCACCAATATTGTGGTATCACTTAAAATATATAAGCTTTATGCCTTCTTGTATCCATTGAAGTATAGCTTACTAACTAACTTTTCTAATCTAATTGCACTTTCGGTTTTTCTTTCTTCACTTACTTTAAGTCCATTCTCATACTTACACTTGAACAATACGTTCCAATGCTTAAACTTTTGTCCTCTTCTAACTCTTAACCAATTAAACAACTCTCTTTTGTAATCACTACCCAAAGCCAATTGTAGAACTACTATATCTTTATTGTTTAACTTACGTTCGGTAGTCACCTTTAAGTAAAAATGGTATCCCTTATTAGTCTCATACACCTCAATTGACTTAAAGTAAATACCGTAAAACCTCTCTAAAAATCTTAACTTATCTACGAATTGTTTAGCAAATTCTGACAAATTGTAAATTTTGAAGTCGAAATCTAACTTTAACTCATATTCCTTTAAACTCATAGCGTATCACCT
>QMWT01000096.1 GCA_003661775.1 Thermoprotei archaeon | reverse complement strand
ACCTCACGCATGGAATACGGTGGTCGAGGGGGGTGATATGTTAGAGGATGAGATGATCAGGGAAACACGCCGAGGCTTCATAGTGCTGAACAACTGGTACACGAGGCTTCAGAACTATATTGAGGGAGAATTCTCGACAGTTACGAGAGATGCTCTAATGTTTGTAGAGAAAGGTGAGATTGTAGGTTACTCCCAACGCATGAGGATTGCAGATAAATTCCCAAGATTGCTGAGGAACATAATTGGTATGAGTAAAAAGTGTTACGATATACAATGGTGGGAAGTTAGAACGCCTACACGTGCACCATTCATACTAGTGAGCGAGACCATCTTCACGAAACCAAGTGTATAGGAAAGTGGCAAACCCTATAAATAACCTTCTCTACTTGAAGTAATGAATTTGAGGCGGGAGACTTGACTCAGGAGGTTTTGCCAGCTTATCTCAAGAGGATCTACGATGCACTAATTAAGGAACCCATGAACGTGGATATGCTCGCTGAAAAACTAGGTGTAAAGAAAAGTACCGTTAGGAGGTACCTAAGAGAATTGATGAGGCTTGGCCTCGTAGAAAAGGCTGGTGAGGAATACAGAGTCATTGTAGCAGAGAAAGCGGAAAAGGAAGAAAAGAAATTCGAAGATAGATTGTTGCCCGAAGATAAGGCGTTCTTCTTCTACAAAGGCATTGGAATGCCGTACATAATAGGTATAAGAAGTATAAAGCAGCTTCTGGCTGCTCTTGAAAATGATATGGTGGACATAGCAGCTGTGAGCTACACTATAAAGAATGGCTATCTACAGGAGTGGTTAAGAACAGTCGTAGGGGCAGAGGAACTTTCACATAAAATAGATGAAGTTAAGGAGTTACCCCCTGAAGAACTGAAGGTAAAGGTTATAGAGGTAATAAGAAGTTTTTTACGTAGTTAGCAAGGACTAACTTCTGAAAATTGTATTTTTTATCTGACCACTATGAACAGCGTTAGTGATAATATGAAGAGAAGAAGCCAGTGAACAACGCTATACCTAATAACTTTGTACCCGTCTAGCGGAGGTATCGGTAGGGAGTTGAAAAGCGCCAGAACAGCGTTGACATAGGCTGTAATATAAGCGTAGTAACTTATTATTGGAGGTGCTAAACGGCTCACGACCCAAGATACAAATGCAATCCCAACATTGGTGAGAGGCCCTGCAAGTGAAACGAGGTAGGTAGCGTGAACGGCATAGATACCGCTCCAAGGAGTGTATACTACAACTGCTCCTGGAGCTGCAAACACTATCGTCGATCTGAATGCGATCGTGCTAATTATCGCAACCATGAATGCTAGCAATAAACCGCCCCACCAGGCCTGGTAACGTGCTAATAACCCCATTCTTCTAGCAACAGTTCTATGAGCTAGCTCGTGTGTAGCGAATCCAGTACCAACTGCGAGAAAAGACGCCAATACTCCATGGAAGTGTAGATGCCTTATGTACGGAATGGCGAAGCATAAGGAGAGCACTATCCACGAGACCACGAGATCTCTGAGCTCATTTGATGGATGAACACTGTTTAAATCCCGAGACATTCTGAGCTACCTCAGCTGAAAAGTACATCATCACTTCCTCAGTTCGGGCGGCTCATCACCACATACTACTAGCTTCGCAGCCTTAAGTAGATCAAGCGATTTCTCGAACTTCTTCTCGTCCACACGCAGCCCTAGTTCGAGCAAGAGCCTTTTCGCTAATGATTGGACAGTGAAATTTTCACGGGAGCCGAATAGCGGTATAAGTCCCCTAACCACGTAGTCCATAACCTTGTCCTCCTCAACGAGTTCACGGTATTTCCTATATTCTTTGCCTAGTAACCTGATGAGAGTTCGTCTAGAGATCGGACCTTTAGGACCAACATACCTACATGTTCCTTGCTGTATACTTCCACGCATCTTCCCTTCAAGGACATCTCTTAAGAACTGGCTTCTCTCTTTAACGTGTTCGTAGGGTGTACGCATCAGCTCCTCTCCTATATACAGTTGCTTGTAGAAGACATCAATTACGTCAATGTAGCCAGAATACTCACGTCTAGAAGCTATGTAAGCCGCAGCACCTACAGCTACTCCTACGAGTTTGGCTGTGTAAGGGTCAAACTTATCTATGGTATCCATGTCAGTGTGGTAGTACCTATCGGGCCACTGATTGATCATTATAGAGGGTATACCCCAGTGTATGTATGCGTCGTGGTCACTCCCTATCTGGTAGGGTGAGGTGTCGAAGCGATAGGAGATAGTGTTGAGTAGTCCTGCAAATGTTGTTGTGCGCGAAAGGGTTCTCCTAAGCATTGTGTAGAATAGAGCTTCGTATTTATGATACAATGATGGCGGAGGTCTTATGAAGAGAAGGGTTGAACCCGTGACCTCCTGTTTCTCACCTACCATGTCGAGATTTACCGAGAAGACAACGTTGTTTGCTCCACGTTCTTCAAGGTATGCCATGCTGCCAGAATACTCGGGAAAGAATAGGAACCTTATAGTATGTTTATCGGGTGTAGCTAGGTATTTCTTTCGATAGGCTCTCCACAGAGCTAAGGCTGTCTCGATCACCGTTACTGTGCCGCTGACATTGTCGTTGACTGTGGCGCCAGGGTGGCATATGTGTGCATATATATGAAGCTCCGTTGAGGAAGTGCCTATAGCTGTTGTCACCACCGGTATACGAGCTTCCTGTCTGTATCCCGCATCCACGTAACCAGAAACCGCAGGTCTACGCCCTTTCCTTATAAGTTCTTTGATCAGAGATGCAGTGCGGAGGGAAACAGAGAAAGCTAATGTTCTTGCTTCGGCGGCTTCTTCAGGTGTTAGGAATAGACCTAGGTAGGGTACGGCTGTATCAGGGGCATTCCGTCGATATAGGAGAACTGCTGAGGCACCTAATTTACTAGCTACTTTGTATACAGTATATGGAGAACCGTAAGCTAGTACGGCTTTGCCATCAACATTACCGTAATCTTCCTCGTCCTCTCCTCGACCTACGAAAACAACTTCGGTCTCTTCCACGGTACCCCCCGGACTGTGGGCCACGACAGCTGTACGCGAGTCTCTAAAGCTGTGTAACGGTTTTCTATAGGGTTTCACCAGCCAAAGCTCTGAATCACGAACCCACCAACCAGCTACCGGCTGGTAAGAACCGTGGCTCTCGCTATAGCTGTACTCAAGAACTTCTACTGGCATCTCCTCACCACTAAGAACATCAGCGATGAACTTTGCCGCCTTCTCTAGGTCTTCCGTACCTTGTATCCTATGATAACTAGATATCTCGGCTGCCAGATGAAGTAGTTCGTTCTGTGAGAAGTAGCGTGAGACGCATTCAAGAACATGTTCTACTTTCACAACTGGCACCAAATCGTTAAGGGGGGTACTGCCATAAGTTCTTTAATGGAGTTAGGGAATGATGAACTTTCGGTCGCCCTGATTCATGAAGAAACTTCCTCCCCCTGACCCAAAAGCAGTGTTTTGTTTATAAATCCTCTCCTTCCGAGCTCCTCTAATATAAGCTTGAGGAGGAGGTCTACACCCCATCCCTTCAGGGCGCTAATCTTTGCCGCCACCTCGAAACCTTTCTCTCTTACAAGCTTTGTAACTTCCTCAATACGCTGCTTATCTACCTTGTCCACTTTATTCATAATCACCAGCATGT
>QMWT01000095.1 GCA_003661775.1 Thermoprotei archaeon | reverse complement strand
GGTCTTTACCTAACTTACAGAATCCTAGAGCATATCAAGGCCACCGAAGGCATGTGGGTTCTCTACTGGATCAACATCCCGCTCCTGATACTAGTCATAATCATAGGTGCGATAGCTAAAGGGGGCGACGAAGGATGAAGTATGAAGACCTAAAGCGTGAAGGCTTAGCATATTTTAATCTACTCTTACATGAGGATAGGGAGAAGATAGTCAGGCTGTTAAGGAACAATAAAATGACTACAAGACAGCTAGCTAAAACTCTAAAGTTACATCCATCTGTCGTAACGTATCACCTACACATACTTCGACTTAGTGGAATATTAGGGATGGCTACCGAAAAAATAGCCCCAAAGAGGATTCGGTTAGTCTTCTATGTAAACGAAGAGAAGCTGAGAAAAGCCCTAGAAACTATAAAAGAATTTCTAGAAGCATTCCTAAGAAGATGGGAAATCGAAGGGGGATGATGAAAGATGATCATCAAGCTTTCTGATGGGCTGGATCTGAGGTATGAGGATTTTAAGGATGAGGGCTGGAGGGTGGGGATTCTTGCGAGGAGCGGGGCTGGGAAGAGCAATCTGGCAGCTCTGTTCGCTGAATCTGCTTTGGATGATGGTTGGCAAGTGGTCATAATCGAACCTATATCCGAGTGGCATACTCTCAAGGTGGTCTATCCGCAAGTAGTGGTTTGCGGGGGAGAGTATGCCGATCTTCCTATGGCCATGGGGGTAGAGGATCTGCTTATAGATCTGCTGGAGAAGAGTTCTGCAAGCATAGTGGTTAATGTAAGCGACATCGAGGAAGAGTGGGAGCAGAAAAGGTTTGTGGGAGCTTTCCTGTGGAAGCTTTATCGGAGATGGCAGAGGGTTAGGAGACCTATCCTAGCGGTTCTCGAAGAAGCTGATATATGGGCGCCTCAGATGTGGTCTAAAGAGGATAGCCCAGCCCTGTCGAGGGTGTCTATGCTTGCTAAGCATGGACGTAAATTGGGAATCAACCTCATCCTGATCAGCCAGAGACCAGCGGATCTTCACAAGTCTCCTTTGAGCCAGTGCAACATCCTGTTCTTCGGCTCCTTCAAGTCCGCTCAGGATCTCTCCCCCCAGCAAGGCGTAATGTGGATATCTAAGAAGCTGGGGATACCGATAACTGAGAAGGAGATAACAAGCCTGAAGGCTGGGGAGTTCATAGGCTGGATAAAGAACAGGGTCGTGAGGTTCAAGGCTAGGTGGAGGAAGACGCCTCATGGCGGGGAGACTCCAAGCGTTTCCCTCGCCCCTCCCCCAGAAGAACTCAAGGCTCCCTTAGACGAGGTGAGATCCAAGATATCCGAACTCGTGGAGAAGAGGAAGCGGGAGCTTAGGGAGATTGACAGGCTTAGGAGGGAGAACGAGCAGCTCAAGAAGATCATAGAAGAATATGAGAGGAAGATCGAGATACTTAAGACAGTCAAGGAGATCCCTCTTGAGATAAAGGCCAAGCTGGATACGATCAAGGTCCCCATCCAGACCTCGCCTACAATTCGGCTCACATCTCCACTGATGGCAGAGGTTCCAGATCCTGTGAGGCTATGCCCTCATCCTGGGGCCTACGATGTTTACTCTTATCTTTCCAAGAACAAGGGATGGAAGAAGATTAGCGAAATCAGTTCTAAGACTGGCTTGAGCGTGAACAGGGTTAGGCGTGTCGTGAAATATCTAGCTAGGAAGGGGGTGTTGAACGTAAGATGGGGGTCGAGAGGAGGGAAAAAATACCCAGCCTACGTGAGGCTGAAGAGCTAGGGGTGATCTTCAAAATACAGAGGCCGAGAGAAGAGGATGGAGAAGAAGACGCTAGAACGATAATCCTAGTGGCTATTAAGCTACCTGCGGCCCTCTTGCAAGGCATAGACCAATATAAGAAAGCATACAAGCATGGATCTAGGAGCGAGGTCATCCGGCTAGCGATTGTGAAGCTTCTAAGGGAGAGCATCTGGAGGATGGGATCAGACCATGAGTGATTATAGGCGTGAGATGTGGATATTGCTGGTCTGGGCCATCATAATCATAGCGATCATGGGGTTCTTCTTCTACATGCTCTGGTATGTCATGGAGCTTTCCAAAACATGCTGGTGGAACTTCGAGGAATGCCCCCTCAAGCCTTGGGCTGAAAGCCTGCTAAACTCGTCTTTAAGACACTCTATATAAATTTTTAAATGTTTGAAACACAAGACTGTTTTCGGGAAAATGATTGGGAAGACGAGCAAGAGGGTCAAGCGGTGGGTGGCCAAAACTGAGCCAGAGCTATTCGAGGTAGCATACAGAGCCTCTAGAAGCATCCAGGTTCAGCTTGGATCGCAAGCTCAGCGGGAACATGACATGGTGATCGCCAAGATAAAGCCCCTCCTAGATGAGAGGGTTCAAAACCCCTACCTGAAGATGTGCTATGTCTCCTACGCTGCCACGATATACTACTTGAGGAAAAACCTCGGTCGCCAGCTAGCTTCTAGGGAGGCTGCGGGTCAGATCCTGAAATGGGAGTTTAGGGGGCTTGAAAGGGATTTAATGCTGGAGATAGCAAAGCTTTTTGATCTGGATCCAGAACCTACATTATCGGAGCTAGCCATGCCTGCGGACATAACGGAAAGCTTGAAGCAGGCATTAAGAGAGACAGTGGGAGAGGAGGCCGGAGAGACTGTCAATATATGCCGAGAGGCAGACATATCTAAGGGGGTATCGGCCCCCCTCAAGAACTATGAGCGGTGGACCCTATACCTGAAGACTGCAGGAGCCATAACGATATACATCTACCTATCTCCCGATGGGGGCGTGAACTGGTATCAGCCAGAGGAGTCTCCAGTCATCTTTAACGCCGCCGGAGACAAGCTGATAGAGTTTGGCTACGATGCTACCAATATAAAGCTTGTGGGATCGAACAGCAATAAGGTTACAGCTCAGGTGAGAGGAGTATTCTAGCTAGGGAGGTGATGTCTGCATGAGCAGGTTCCCTGGGTTGAACCTTCTGCAGGTTGGCGGGCAGAAGCTCACTCCTAGAGACTGGAGCCTAGACTTTGAAAAGCTCCAGAACATAGACATACCCTTAAGTAGCGTCCAGAGAACCAGAGTATATGAGCAGGGCTTCGAGGAAGGAGAATCGGATCTCATAGCAAGCGGATGCACCCAGACTGTCCAGAGCATGGAAGTCTATGCAGGAAGCTATGCCCTGCAGGTAACGGTTCCAGCGGGATCAACGGGCTATGTGGAGACCCCGACGAGACCAGTATCCCCAGGCCAAAGAGTAACATTCGGGTTCGCCCACAAGGAAGACGAGAACGTAGAGGATGTCAAGCTGATCGTAGTCTGGTATAGAGCTTCGGGGGGAATAATAGATGCCGAAGAATATGCTCTAACGCCTTCAACCGAATGGCAGGTGGACGCTAGGACGGTAGTAGCACCAGCCCATGCGGCCTACATGGCCTTGAGGATGCAAGCCACGGCCAAGGCTGGAGCCGATGGAAACGTTTACCTAGATGAGATGACAATAGACCTCGTAGGCCAGATACTGAGAACCGATGGCCGAGGAAGGGTTCTGATAAACCTTGATGAAGACTCTGTAGGGTTAGCGAAAGAAGCCACCCTATCAGCCCTTAGCGACAAGTTTCCAGATAAAGTGGCACTTGCAGATAACCTAGCAAACCCGACAACCACCGTAAGCGGGGTAGCCCTGCGAGGCTTCGATGGCAACCACTGGATGAGGCTGAGGGTAGCCTCGGACGGCAAACTCCTAGCCCAGCTGGGCTAGGAGTTTGCCGTCCGAGGTTACCCCCAGCCTCCTCC
>QMWT01000094.1 GCA_003661775.1 Thermoprotei archaeon | reverse complement strand
CGTAGCCAGCCATATCAGATACATCGTCGTGGGAGAGTCCAGCCAAGATGGAAGCACCGTGACCAGGGTGCTCGACACGGTGAAGCTCGTAGATCATGACGTGAACGGCTACAGCGTTGTGCTGAAAGAACGGTCCCGAAAAATCGACGATAGCTACATAGAGATCCAGCCACTGGGATACATCGAACTCAAAACCCCAGCCAACACAACCTTCGTATCGCTATCAACGAGCTTAGGACACATGTCTGAATTCACGATCGAAGCCGAGAGATATGCCGAAATAGCGGGAAGCATATCCATAGCATCAACAGAGTTCATAACCTCAGGGACTTCAGCCAGCACCGCCGAAGAAATACTTCTGTCCAACCCAGACATAAATGTAAGTGAAGAGAAACTTATTGCTCCATTAAAACCCGGAGAAGGTAGCGGAATTATAAGAATTATATATGACTACAATGCAAGAAAAGTCGTCACTGCAAGCTGTTATGCTTTGCGGAACTTAAGCTTAACTCATGTTTACATAATCACCAGCAACGTTAGTATAGATGCCGTGGCAAGTCGAGATATTGATACGTTAAACACTGCACAACTAAGAGTAGCAACAGCAATAATAGGATATGACCCTTCATGGACTGCTTCACGTAGTGGTAATCCTAAGTATAACATTATGTTAACGGGAAGCAGCGATGAGGAAATAAAGAACAATCTAAATATTAACGCTGAGAGCTTTCTATACATCATCGCACTAAGCAACGGCACAGCATATGCACTAAACTTAACTACTGGAGAGCTATACTCATGTTTCTACGATCCACAATCACATACTATAGATTGTAGCAAGAGAAACAAAAGTGTCATTAAACTTTCATATGGCTGGAGAATCAAGATCTTGGGATACGAGTCACAACCTACTCTGAATCTAAGCATATCCTCATACACCGATAAGGGTCTTGTATCTACTACACTAAGTAACTCGTCAACACTTGGTGCATGGTGGCTTTACGGATATAGCTACGTTACCAATGAACCAAGCAATAGATTTCCACTATATGAAATAAGGGTTGCCTTGAAGGGATATGCAAAGATGTTCAAACTCTACACTTGCGATGAAACAAGCGACGATTCCAGTTACGAACCTTATATATTAATTGCAGATACGGACGGAAACTTTGTTCCAGAACTGGTGTTTAGCGACATCGATATAGGATTTGGTCACGCCACTGGGAAGGTTAACAACTATGTTGGTATGCCTGACGATGTAGCCGCTACTATTGATATTGACACTAACAACCAAGGGGCCAAAGTATGCTATTTTAGCTTCACCGGCAATGCGCTTCTGGATAACTCAACTACACCCCTATGGCTTAACTTGACAGGCTCCCAGTTCTTGTTAGATGGGGAAAAGTATGCGGCTGTTGAAGTAAACACTAGGATTTACTTTACAGATAATTCGTTCGATACTACCAGCCCAGGACTCTTTGGCGAAATCCATGGAGGTGAGATAGACATTACTGATAAGTCGCGTATAATACTGGGTATATATCTTATAGATAAGAGAACGGGGCAAGTGATTTCATCAAGAGAGTTCACGTACTCTGATTTTGAAGATTTTGAAACGACTGTGCCTCCAAACCGTAATTTCGTAACGATTTCTGTAACAATGCCTATACCTAATGATAAAGGTCCTTACTATATCGCTATAAAGATACAAGACCCCTATTCGTACTTTGAGGGCGACTCTGTATTGGTTAATGATCTTGATTTCGTACTAGCGCTAGAGTGGTTTGGTCTTGTGAAGTATGCTCGGAGATGAGGTGGTATGCCGTGAGGCTGTTTTTCTCTCGGGGCCAGGCAAATGTTATCTCTCTCATGATCCTTGTTTCTGCCGTTGTTATTCTCGGTCTTGCTTCATGGTACCTGTTTCTGAGTTTTATTATTCCTCAGCGTATGGCTGTTGATATAGCTACGCTTACCTCTAGGGCTGCGGCTACCCTTAGACTATCGGTTGTGTATGAGGAGCCGAGTAGTGGGCTCTACGTTGTACAGCTTGCGCGTACGGTTAATGAGAATGTGTTGTTGTTTGTAACGCTTATTGCTGATACTGTCGATGGGTACAGTGCTGTACCCTTCAGCGTTTCAATACCCTCGTCGCCGGTTGCCTCTATCAATAGCAATGATGAGTGGTACGTGCTTCCATCAATTGTTTCTCAACCTGAGCAGGTGATGTATATAGATCCTGGGGAGACAGTTGCTAGGTACATACCCTTATCGGTGAAGCTGAAAAGCCCCGTAGTGCTCTACTACCTCACCGTGAATACCACGCCGGTCATGCTGAGGATCAAGGTTAGCAACATCCCTTCTAACACGCGAGGGCTCTGGCTCTTCATAGCCGTGCAGGTGAGCGATAGGTTCTATGTGGTTACTACACAGCTTTTGGGAGTTACAGCCTCGAGCTAAGTCTGTTCTCCTACATCAATATATCAAGATCTAGAGAGTTTATGCCTACTTACCTACGACTTAGCTAGTTCAGATATCGTTAAAGGCTTACTGTATGAGCTTAACTGAGTTCTGTTCTCTCTAAGTAGAGAAACTGTGTAGTCTCTGGTGAATACACTAAGACGTCGTAAAGCTGTACAGATATTGAGTTGAAGAGTGGACGCGGTCTCTCAGTTGTGAGCATTATCTACCTCGGAAACAATTTTATCTTCGGCGTTAATGTGATGAATAAGGCCTCTGCTGATCACGTGATGAGTTTCGCTTGGCTGACTCCGGCGTAGGGTTATTAGTTTGCGGAGCTAGATCGTTCTGGTGGATAATCTTGGTCGTTCCTAGGCCTATGACTCGAGATGCCCTGCTGTCTGCCTTCGGCGGCGAGTCTATGGCCCATATGAGGTACCTGATCTTTGCTGAGGTGGCTGAGCGTGAAGGTTTTAGGAATGTTGTTAGGCTCTTCAGGGCCGTCGCCTTCTCTGAACAGGTTCATGCTCGTAATCACTACGATGTTCTCAAAGAGCTTGATGAGGATGTCAAGATAGTTGCAGGAGCGCCCGTGGGGCTTGACACGACCTCGAAGAACCTCGGTCTTGCGGTGAGGGGCGAGCTCTTCGAGGTCGAGGAGATGTACCCTGCCTATATAGAGGTCGCGAGGTTTCAAAACGAGAAGAGTGCTGAAAGGAGTTTTAGATGGGCTTTAGAAGCGGAGAAGGTGCACGCAGAGCTCTTCAGAAAGGCTAAGGAGCATGTTGATAGGGGGAGAGACTTCGAGATCGACGGTAGTGTGTGGGTGTGCACTGTCTGCGGGTATACTCATGTAGGTAGGGAGGCTCCGGAGAGATGCCCCGTCTGCGGAGCACCTCGAGAAAAATTCAGAGGTTTCTAACCCGTCTGCGGCTCCACTAACAGAATAGCAGCTGATTTTTCGGGCATGTACAGCTTCACTCTATTCTCTCCAACTTCCCTGACCTCGGCATCACCGCCTATCTTATCGAGTCTAGAGATCTTCCTCGAAGCCTCGATCTCAGCATCTACATCACCACCGTGGTTTATGGCGAAGAGCAGCTCCTGCCCCTCTCCGCGGTACAGCTGAACCTCTACCTGGGGCACCGAGGATCTATACGGGGTTTCTAGACCAGCTTCGGCCGCGAGAGCTTGGTAAAACCTGTAGTACTTTAAGCTCCACACATCATCTTCGTCGAGCGCAAACGCCATTTCTATGGGCACCGACGAAGCCACGACCTTACCCGAGACTCTGCGAGCTACAAATACAACAGGCGCACCCTCGCTATCCCCCGCCACCACGGACGCGTCAACGGGCT
>QMWT01000093.1 GCA_003661775.1 Thermoprotei archaeon | reverse complement strand
ATATAAAGATTCGGTATATACCAAATCCGTATATACGGATTTGGTATATACTAGGTTGGTATATGAAGTTTCAGTATAACAGTTAGCTTTAAGCTCCTGCTAATAGGGATTCTAGTTTAGGTGGTAGTGGTGTCTGAGCAGAAAGCCGAGGTTAAACAAGAAGAGAGGAGAGAGGAGAAGCCTAGGTATCAGTTTAGGTACCTTGAGCTGTACGGGGAGCTTAAGGGTGAAGCTGAGGAGCTAGTTAAGGAGCTTATGGATCGTGTCAGGGAGAGCTTCCATAGGATAAGCGATGCTATACTGGAGGAGATGGAGGAGGACATTAGGGAGCTCAGGAGGAGACTTAGGGAGCTCTTCTGAGCACGGCCAGTGTAACCTACTCCCCACTAAAGATGGGGAGCTTTCTGCCATCATCCCGTAGTCCGACAGAGGCGGGGTTACGCCGCCTTGCTAGGAGGGACGTAGCCCTCCTAGCTATGTTTACAGATGCGTTGAAGTCAGCATTATAGGTTCTACCGCAAACCTTGCACTTGAAAGTCGAGGAAAACCTTTCCCCATCTCCACCGCAAACATGACATTCCCTAGAAGTGTGAGCAGGGTTAACGAGGATAACTGGGATTCCGTTTAGCTTAGCTTTGTACTGGACATACTTGATTATTTTCCCTCTAACCCAATTGGACAATCTTCTAGACCACTCTCTATTGTATCCGCTATTCGGGACTTCAAGCTTCTCTAATGCTATTGCCTTTTGAGTTTTCAAGGCGAGCTTGACGATTTTAGCCGACGTGTCGTGGGCGATAAACCGATTGATTCTAGCGATCTTCCTCCACAAGCGTTTAATTCTCTTAGATGTTCTCTGACCTTTGGGAAGCTTAGACTTCAACAAATCTATCTTCTTCCAGTAGTAGGAAACCCTGTAGAGGAGCCTCCTGTGTTTTATAAAAACTGGCTTTGAACCCGTTACTACGGCTGAGTTCCTAAGCCCCAGATCAACCCCGAGGACTCCTTTAGGGTTTAACGGTTCTGCCTCTTTGACTTCGATGGAAACGTGGAGATACCATTCGTCATCCCTTTTCAGAAGCTTAGCCTCTCCAATTTTCTCAGCTTTCTTGATCAATCCAAGTTGTGTGTCTCCAAGCTCCAACGGATATGCTACTCCGCAGATTTTTGCCCATAGCTTAAACTCCTTTCCATGTTCAAACAACCTGTAACTTCTATCATATACTAATGTTAATGGCTTCTCTAAGAGCTTTGGGTACTCGCCTCCTACTTTAAGCCAAGACATTATATCGTTAACCACATCTCTTCTAGCCGATTGAACGAGTTGAGAATGCAAGTTTAGGCTCTCCTTAACCGCATAGTACAGTTTTTGGAGCTCTTTCTCGATAAGGCTTCGCTTCCCAAGCCTGTGAAGCTGGTTATCCTTAGCGTAATTGTAGAAAAGCTTGAGGGCAGTCTGGTATTTACCGTAGAGTTCTTCAAGAAAAAGAAGCTTAGCCTTATTGGTCTTCCTCGAAACCTTCAGTTGAACCGTGAGCTTCAAAGGGGAACCTCCCTAAACCTTAAAATCTTTAAACCTCTATTTAAGCTTGACCGCAATTCCTCCCCTCGCTGAAGCAAGGGGTTTCCTTGCGGTGAGTTGTATGACCTTCGCTAGCCACTCGGCCTCTTCTTTACTCATGTTTATGAAGCCTAATGTCTCTCCACGCTTAACTATCTTTAGTCTAACTATGTCTCTGTCCTGCTCGACTATTATCACGTTGGTTTCAACCCTGAGGCACCTGTACAGGTTGCCTTGACAGTAGGCCTCAAACGTGTAGTTGAAGGCGTTGTTCGTTAGGTAGAGCTCCATTAGTCGTCGTCCTCTTCTTCTGGCTTTACTTCGAGACCGTACTCCCGCCAACCGCAGTGCGGACAGTAGTACTGGCCGGTGTTTGGATCGTAACGTAGATAGTGGCCGCACATCGGGCAGGGCAAGCTCATCCTCTCCTCCACCTTATCTTGAATTTGAGCTCCCTAATTAGGGATTTCAGCTCCTCAAATGCTATCGGCGTGTAGCCCATGAAGAACATCATTATTATCATTAGTATGCGCTCTTTAATATTGATCGTCTCCATAATTGCGGCCCTCCATTAACAGCCTCAGTCTAAACTTGTCTACCAAGTGGTATTTAGATATCGCCTGTCTGAGGGCTCCAGCCATGCCGGCTTTATACATGTATCTGAGGAGCCTATCCAGCTTTGCCTGTTGGTATGCGGATAGGTTTGCCTTTATCTCCTCGTAGTCCTCTAAGACCTCGCTTATATACGTGCTCTCTGCCTTGGCCAGCTCGGATAGGTCTCCATTCAAAGCTAGGTTTAACAGCCTCACTAGGGTGGACACGTCGCATAGAGACATTAAGTCCATCAGTCCACCTGTAATATTTATTGTTTCAAAACTAAAAAAAGGTTGTGGAGCTAGGCTTTGGCTTTAGAGCGTGGTCTATATAGCTGTCTATTTACGGTCTTAGGAGTGCTATCAGTATGTTTGCTATTATGCTTGCTATTGCGACTATGGTTGTGGCTATCCACGTTCTCCTTGCAGCGCTCTTCTCCATGTCGTCCTTGAGGTTTTGAAGGTCTGTCCTCAGCGATACTATCTCGGTTTTTATTGAGCCCATCTCGTCGTTAGTCGTTTTTATGTGATCCTGCATCTCGCTTATCATCTTCTCGTGGTATTCAACTATGGTTTCAAGCCTTGACAGGCGCTCCTCCACCGCTCTCCTCCTCGCTTGGCCCCTTCTTTCTGTAGTAGAACATGTATATCCAGGCTCCCCACTGCATTACGCCGCCGATTATCATTCCTTGGGCCAGCTCACTGGCGAAGTTTAGCAACCCTGCGCCTATGCCCCAGACCGTTGCGAATATGGCGGCTACAGACGAGATTGCGAGGAGGTTCCTGAAGCTCCACTTCACCTGTGACCACCCGGTAAAATAGTGTTTCGGGTAGATATTTAAGTTATGAGTATCCCTGTGAGCTGCGGTGTCCTCCTGCCTTTATGCATCCACTTCACCTTGAGTCTCCTGCCGGTCTCAACATACTCTATCATTGCGTCTATCAGGTCTCTATGCTTATCGACGTAGTCCTCGGTTAAGCCGAGCCTCTCATAGTCCTTGTCTATACGGAAACACTCCCTATCAGTGAAGAAGTAGACCGGCACTAGACGGTTGAAGTCGGCTAGGTACCAGATTGACTGTGAGACCTCGCTTTCAAGGGTCGTCTCGATCCACAACTCCCTACCATTGAGTATCCTGTCGGTGGAGTAGATGATGAAGCCGTGACCGTAAGGAGCCCCACTGTAATCCACGTAGTACCCTATGCACCCGTAGGCGACAGCCCTCCTCGCAACCTCATCGTTAGCCTCCCATCCACGCTTAACCCTGTATATTGCACTTAGAAGCATGAAGGTTGTGTCCTCACAGTCGCCTTCTTTCTGCTTCCATGTCTCGTTCGGCAACAACCAGAAGTCTGGAGTTTGGAATACCGGGTCGTCGTGCCTGTACTTGATTTCGGTGTTGACTAGGTTCCAGAGCTCCTTCACGTACATGTTGAATAGGCCTATGAGGTTCATCAGTCTAACGAAGCCCTCGGGGTCTGCTTTGTAGTAGCCCATTAGGTTCTCCCATGCCTGTTTAACCGCTTCCTCAGGCCCGTAGCTGTACGGCTGAACGAAGTCCGTCAAGTAGAAGTCTCCGAGGTCTATCTCCCTGCCCAGCTTGACAACACGCTTACGTTTAGCCACATACATTTGAACCACCAAAACAATAAATATTAGAAGAAATAAAAGGCTTGAGGTGTCTTGGGACAGTTACTTGAAGT
>QMWT01000092.1 GCA_003661775.1 Thermoprotei archaeon | reverse complement strand
GAACTATGTAGAGCTTAGACCCCCTCTCCCTAGCAATACCCAGGACCTCAGCCCTAGAACACCTCAGGTAAGGATCGCCTAGGTAGAGCTTAACAGTTCTGGGAAACCCCCTAACCCACTCCCCGATATCAACCAAGCAGACAGCACCCTCGAGAAGAGTTTAAGGGACAAACATGTTAAGTACTTAATCCTGTTGAAGGCAAGGTAATCACAATTATTTCCCAGGACTCTCCGTCCATGTTTATGTAAGGAGTCATGGATTAGTATTGTTTTCGTATGTACCTCATGAAACTCCTCAACGTAGTTTTATAGGTATAGTAAGTCTTTTTGCTTATGTTATGATCTTCTCTGTAAGCATCTAGGAAAGCCTCTATGATATTTTCACTCATTTTTGAGGGATCTATGTTATTTCTTTTGATCCACGAAGCAAATTCTCTAACGATGAATGAAAATGCTTTAGAGGGTTTTAGATGACGAATGAATTCTGTTGCGAGCTGCTCTATATTTGTCTCGGTAGCTTCAGTAGTGAGCTCTTCTTCGGTTACGCTTTCACTGGGTGAAGTTCTTCGTCCTTTTTCAAATCCAGCTTTCCAAGCTTCGTAATAGTACGTAAGTATAGTAGCTATGACTTGTTCAGGTTGCATAGCCATTTGTTTCGAGAATTCAAGAAGCCAGTCAGCCAAGTGTTTTGGCAATTTGATCGTTATAGTGCTAAAGTTATTCGAGTCCTTCAAAGTGCTCAATCCTCTCAAGAACTTCTCTGGCTAAACTGTCTATTTCGTGTTTTAGTTCATTATTTCTCTCTATCACTCTCTGCAGCGGTATTTCCCATCTTCTAGGTCTATAAGTCAGGTCTCTAAGTTCAACATGTCTATATATAATTGAATTGAACAATGACCTCGAATAAAAGCGTGAACGTATTGACACCGGTAGCTGATATAAGAACCTTACCAAGCTCTTATTGAGCTCCTCTATGGTTCTAGAACTATATCTCTTCAAAATATTGATTAACAGTGCTCCTAGGATCCGTACATCTTTCCTGCTCGACATGATAACATCTGGGAGAATATCTTTTATCAATAACTTCACTCCTAGTAATGAAAGTTCTTCTAAATTTGAGGGAATTATTATGTAATCAGCTGCGAACAAACCCCAGATAGTTGGTGGGAAGAGTTCTGGTGGTGAATCGCATATCACAAAATCATAATGCCTATTTATGGCAGGCTCTCTAGCTATTCGCCTGTAAATAGCATAAGGATCCCACGAAGGAATAGCTCCTCTATACACTTTTACTATGTAGTTGAGACCAGAAGGAATTATGCCTATCCTTCCTCTGGTACCCATATCTATGGGCCTAATTCTGAAGCGGGCATCTTGAGCCATTTCTATGAAGCCATCTGAAATCCTTTCAAGCTCAGATATCTTTATGAAGAATGAAGATAGGTGAGCTTGGGGATCCAAGTCTATTAATAGGACGTTGTAGCCTCTATTAGCCAGAGCATAACCAAGCAAAGCTGTAAGTGTTGTTTTCCTGTTCCACCTTTTTGATTTGTAATGGTAATTACTTTAGGTGGCAATAATTTCCTACCGGATATACTTAAAATGATTATAAATTTAAAAATTTCCTTTATTTATGTAAAAAAGCATCTACGTCTGGAAATGTTAGACTATGATAACCCTTTAACTAATCTTGGACCTTGCTGCTAATATCCTCATTAGGCTTAATGATAACAATAACATTATTTTGCCCCAACTTCTAGAGGGAAACTTCAGGAGTATGTCATCTTTTGTAATCAAGGAGTACACTCTGTATCTAACATTCTTTAATCTTTATTCCCCTAATTCCTCGAGAATTAAACGTCCGCCGGTAAGAGTTTGTACAAATTTTGAGAATTTCAATAAGGTTCGAAAGGGAAGAAGTTAAACATTCCTACATATCCATGGAACTAGGATAAGGTCTGAGAAATACTAGGCTCTACATACTTAGTCTGGAAAATGTTAGGAGGTTAGCTAAGGAGATGTACGTAAAGTAGCTAGAAAGGAAGAGTCGTAAGAAGCCCGTTGAAGAGCTGAAGAAGGCTAAACAACTTTACGTATTCCCCGTAAGAAAAGTTAAAGGTGTACGAAAATAAGTGAGTTATCATGTGGAAAGAGTAGCTCACGTCATTATCGATTATGTACTTGAAGCTTCTGCCAAACCTACTATAGTAGAGATGAGCCTTGGTAGATATGTAATTGTAAGGACAAGTTCTGGACTGCTATACCTTATCTGCGACTACGGGTATGATATGTAGGGTTTAGATGTCTTTAGGGGCTCACATCGATATTAACTGGCTTGTTGATAGGCTGGTCAAGTTAAGAGAATTCAGCAGTATCATCCTCGAAGCTCGTGAGAGGAAATACCTTGAACGTTCGGATGCCAAGCGGTTGGTGGAACTGCTGCGTGAGTTCGCCTACGACTATGGTGATGAGACTTCGAGGGGTCATCTATTAAAGCTTCTAGAAGCTATCGAGAAAGCTATCGTTAAGCGTGATAGCTTCCTGTACAGAATTGCTAAGAAGCGTTTTGATAGAGATGATGTTGTGCCTATACCAGAGGTAGTGGCTGAGGAGCTTCCTATGGTGAAACTGCTCGAGCTATTGAATTCTCTGCGAAGACGTCTACCGTTCAGGGGTAGAGCAATAGGTAGGGTTCTCGAAGCTTTCGGAGGTGTCGACGAAGAGCTCATAGATGCACTCAACACCGTGGGGATCCGGGACCTCATAGGGTCGATGGGCATACTCTTCGAGAATTTCCTACGTGATATAAGTACGTACTCTATGCTTCTCCAGAAGCTTATCGAGCAACACGGTCTAGAGTTAATCGATTTAAACAAGGTGAATATCGCTAAGGGAGATACGCTCAGCATTCTACTAGAACCAGTCGCCCGTAGCTTCCTAGCTATAACGAGAGGTGGTACCTGGGAATATGCTCAGCCCCGCCTCATCTTTAGGGGTGGTAGGAGCTACGAGTTTGATGCAGTGGCGCTCGATCATGTGAACGGAAGGCTGTATGCTGCAGAGATAGAGCTTACACTCAGCCACGACGTCGTCCGGAAGAAGGTTAGTAATCTCAAGGAGCTGTACGAAAGCTATGTAGAGGGAGCGAGAAGTATAGGCTTAACAAACCTATGCATTGAAAACTATCTATTTACAGGCTTCACCAAGGATAGAGGGAACCTCAACACCATTAAGAATACGCTTATCGATGAAGTAAACAAAACTTTGCCAACCGAAGCTTTCTGCAAAAACCTAGATGAAGCAATCGAGGTCCTAGACCTGATCCAGGCAATCCAGGACACAAATGAGAATAAGATACCTAAGGAACGACGACAGGTTTACAAAAGAATCGTGAAAGCAATAGGGACGATCTACAAGTGGTGGTATGAGAGTAGAGCCCCAAAGAGCCGCAAGAGCGCCTCCCAGCAAACGTACCGCCAACCATAACACATAACACTAAGACAAGCCTTACTGTATCAGGAACCCCATCTAGTTGAACACACCTTGAATAAACATGAAGGGATACAAGGCACACTTCCCTGAGAAATGAATTACTCCATTCACTAAACCGACGTATCTAGGAAAGTCTAGACGCTCCTTCATAGAGACGTGGGCTGCGGGCTACCCGAACCTCCTGCTATCTATTATGATCTTCGAATCTTTCTTAGCCAGCCTGATCTGCATCGGGCCGCAGATTATCGTCAGTGTTGTGGTTCCGCGATCCTGGATCGCGTCGAAGATCTTCTCAACACTCCCCCAGCACCCCTCATCCATGAGGTCGAGCAGCAGGTCGAGAAACCCGTACATGCTTCTCTCCGGGTTGTTCACATCCAGCACGATCCTCACAGCCGACCCCACGGTACAACCCGGCAACCAGCAGCT
>QMWT01000091.1 GCA_003661775.1 Thermoprotei archaeon | reverse complement strand
GGCATAACCGCCATAATATACGCGTGGAGAACGGCCAAACACCTACATGAAGCAGATAAACGGTCTAGATCATTCTAGAACCGTTGTGGGATTCATAGGTTTTCATCCCTTCCCCCTCACCTCTATTGTTAGAGGCTCATCAAGGGCTTTCGGGTTGACACTCCCACGGCTGAGGCCTGTGGGATTCTCGGTTCGTCGTGTTCCCGATCATCCTGCCGAGTCCTGGGCTGTGTCGAGGCAGCCCCTGGATAGGGCGTGTAGCCCTATCCCCGCGTGCCGGAGCCTCCCCCAGTTTCGGTCTGGAGCCTTATTCCAGCTTTCGGACATCTAGACCGCATACGAGCAGACTCGCTCAGGGGAGGATAGGGGATGGAGAAACATAGGTTTAACGGCGATTCGACCCACCCTTAGAAAGGTGCGGGCTTTCTCGCCAAGTCTGGGTAAGGGTCGACGGAAAGCGAAAATGGATATACCTGGGAAAAGTCTGAAACGTGAAGAGCTTGGAGGTCGCTGAGACTTCGCACGTCTGGGGGATGTTCACGCTCTACCTGGGGAAAATGGCTAGAGGGGAAGTTTTATATACAATTAGGTTATATTTGCTTCGCGAGCATTCATGTCTGTAGGTGTTTTATCCCCGGATGCGAAGGTTTACGTCCGGGGCAGGTGGGTTAGCGCCTCGGAGGCCATCAAGCTCGCAGCGCCGCACAGGCTTAGGGGCCGCCGCGAATCTGCTAGGGAAGTCCTAGCCAAGAGGGTTATCGCAGAGATCCTTAGGTCTCCGGGAAACTACGTCAAGAGGGGTAGGCTCAAGAAGCTCGGCAAGGAGGTGGCCGAGGAGATGGGTCTGAAGAGGCTGGGCTACAGGTTCCTCATCACACGGGGTATACTAGCCAGGCCTCCTCTGCTCAAACGCTACTACCTGACTGAGAAGGCTAAACAGCTATACCCAGACCTGTTCGAGAAAAAGTAGGGTGAGCTACCCGGTTTGTTCCTTCTCTGGTGGTGTGCCCTGCCAGTGGAAGGAGGCGGTCAGCTCGACCGCCGCCGACCGGAACGACACGTTGAACCCGGCCTTCCTGACGTCCTCCACGAGCTTCTTGACCGTCTCCGAGTGCTCTAGACCCCGGAGGGCGACGCGCATGTCGGCCACCACCTCGACCCTCTCCTCCCCGACGAGCGTCACCTGGCGCCTGGTCTTAAAGCTGAGGCCCTCTAGCGACAGCCCCTCCTGCGACGTGACGATGTTCATGAGCTTGTTGATGGTTTCCAACCCAGCCCTCAGCTGCTCGTACGTCACGGGCATGCGCGACCATCCAATAATAAAATATTAATGTATCGATTTAACATTTACCCTACACCGGTTCGAGGATGGGAGGCTTGTCCGGTAGGGAGTGGGATAGGGTTGAGAAGACCTATGCGGTTTTGATGTACCTGTGCGAGGCCGCGGCTGTCGCGTGTATACTGGCTTACGTGTTCACCTGGGATATACGGGTGGCGGTTTGCGGGATAGTGTTCACGGTGGTATCCTGCACCCTGCACGTGATGCTGCTCGTCTACAACCGCACACGCACGATAATCGAGCTACTCCGTGGAGCGTCCGTCCGAGACAAAAGACCTGATAACGCTTAATTACTAAGCTACTAAGATATTACTACGGGGGTGCTTGCATGCGGCTCCCGTGGTCTGAATGGCCTCCGCGCAGGAAGGCTAAGGTCCTTCTGGCGATTTTTCTCACTTTTGTGTTGGGTTTACTGGTTTATGACAATGTAGACCGGCATCTATACTTCACCTTGAGGCATGCCATATATGCGACGGGTGGGTCTATACGGTTCAAGAAGGCTACGCTTACGACCGATCCGTTAACCGGGCAGAGTGTGCTCAATGTAACTCTGAGCTTTCAAAACCCTACGGGAATAAACTTAACACTTCTAAGTCTTTCGGCTAAGCTCCTAGACTGGTATCTCTTCGAAAAACGCCAACATGGGGTACATGCCTCGTTCACAGAGCTGGGAGCTATAAGGCTCTCCATGAGAAAAATACCTGGGTATTCGACAGTTTACTTCACGTTCCAACTACCCCTTTCGGTCGAAAACCTTGAGATAATCGAAGGCAGCGGGTTTAAGATCAGGCCTAGCCTCTATGGCTCAGTATACTTCGAGGGTTCGTACTTCTACAAGAAGCTTAAAGACGGGGTCGACTACATCATCGACCACCTGTTCGAACCGCTCCCTTTCCTAGATGTCAAAGTCGAATCTCCCGCATTCGAAAGGCTCGAACAGGCTAGAGCCAGTCTTCGACAACATGGCGACGAACTCGGCTTACGCTCATGTTACATAGACGCTGAAAAGTGGATGCTTATCGTATTGGTCGAAAACTTCACGGTTGAGGTCGAGCAAAAGATACGGAAGATAGTCGGCACAGGAGTCGATATGAAAGTTGTGGATAAGGAGACGTTTATGAAAGAACTCTACGAGGCTAAGGCTAGGGTGGTGGAGCACAGCGAGGAGCTGAAGGTCGCTACGACCCTTGATAAGACCCCGGTTTGCTATGTGGACTGCTCCGGATACCTGGTCGTAGGCGTCCGAAAGAATACCCCAGACTCCGAAATATCCATCATAAGGAGCAGGATAAGGGAGCTAATCGGGGAAGACCTGCCGTTGCTAGTCTTCAAGACGAAGTATTAGGTCTTACCAACAGGTACGGATAAGATGAATGGAAAAAGTTGGTAAGACGGGGTTAGTCAACTTTAGTCGAAAGTTAGTCAACCACGTGTGCGTGCAACTTAAATATGCCTGCTTAATTAATTAATAAGGTATGAGGCTGCGCCTGGCAAAGAGGCATCGTGAAGAGTTCGTGCTGCTGGCGAGGGCTATCAAGGTTCTAGGGCCTAGAAACTACACGGCCCTGGCCAAGTTTACCGGCCTACCGGTGGAGACGGTCAGGTACAGGGTTAAACACCTGCTTGCCAAGGCCGGTGTCAGGATTCAGGCTCACGTAGACCACGGAAAGCTCGGGCTCGCCAGGTACTGGCTCAGGCTCAGGTTCGCCGATGGCCTAGACGGTTTAAGCGTCAGGTTTCTAGAGCAGCTCGTGGTCTCCGGATGCCTCGAGCACTACGGTAGGCTCCTGCCAGGCGGGGATTACATAGCCGGGCTCGGGCTTCCGCCACGCTTCGAACGTAGCTACAGGATCATGCTGGATAGGCTCGTAGACATGGGGGTTCTCGAGGGCTACTCCATGCACAAGGTGAGCTGGATACGCTACCTCTCGATGAGGGAGGACTGCTACGACTTCGCTAGGGGCGTCTGGAGCTTCGCTTGGGACGGACTGCATGGCAGGGCTCCCGAAGACGTGTCGATAGAGGAGGACGTGCTCTCGAAGCCGAGGCTCGACGAGCTGGATCTGCAGATAACGGCCTGGCTCCAGGTAGACGCCCTAACGCCGATATCGGAAATCGCTAGGAGGCTTGGAGTCGGCTACAAGAGGGTTCTCTACCACTACAGGGAGCACGTCCTGAAGAGAGGCATAATCAAAAGGTACATCTTGAGGTGGCAAGGTAGGGCTGGTCGGGGCAACCTAGCATACATGCTCGTGATCGTTAGGGATGTCTCCGGGAGGGAACTCGAGGAGGTTAAGAGAACCTTTCAGAGAATACCGTTCACCTTCTTCGACACGTACGTGGCCGGTGAGAGGCTCTATATCGCATATGTCATATTGCCCGTGAGCTACTTGCAAGGTTGCCTGAGCTACATCTGGAGGAGCCTGCCGCCCGTGAGGAGCAGGGTGGTCACCGAGCTTATAGACACGGGTTGCTCGAGGGCGTTCGCCATACCCCTAGAGCTCTACAGCGATGGCGAGGGATGGACGTTCAGCGTCTCCTCAAACCTCAGAAAGCTCTTTAAGTTACTTAAGGTGTCTGAAAAAATAGGGGAGGTTCGGTAGC
>QMWT01000090.1 GCA_003661775.1 Thermoprotei archaeon | reverse complement strand
TTACTTAGTCTTTTACTCAGCATAGCGGTGAGTCCGGTGAGCTTGAAGAAGGTAGTCGAGGTATTTAGGAAGGAGTTCGGGGCAGAGCCAGGAGTTGTTGTATCTGCTCCTGGTAGACTGGACTTCTTGAATACTCATCAGGACTATAAGGGTCTTCCAGTTGTATCGGTAGGTGTTAACCTAAGAACCTACGTAGCTGTCAAGAAGATCGAGGGTGAGGTTGCGAAGGTTATCTCCGAGAATCTTAGAGCTGAAGGTGCAGAGTACCGTGATGAGTTCAGCGTGAGGTACCCCGAACTACGTGGAGGTAAATGGTTTGGAGATTATCTAAGAGCATGTACACGTTCCCTCCTGGAGAAGGGGTTTCTCCTCAGCGGGTTCTATGCAGCTATATACAGCGAGGTGCCTATAGCTGCGGGACTCGCCAGTAGTGCAGCCCTAGAAGTTTCGTTCATAGGGGCGTTGAATGAACTCTTTGAATTAGGTCTCTCGAAGAAGGATATTGCGGAGCTTGCTTACCATGCCGAGCATGACATTATGGGGATTCCCTGCGGCAGGCTTGACCAGTACGGCTCTTCCTACGGAGGGATTATAGAGATCTTCACACGGCCTCCATACAACGTTGTAGAGCTACCTCCAATCCCCGGAGTCTTCGTAGTGATGGACTCAGGAATAAAGCATAGTACTGCCGATATACACCCGAAGAGGCAGGCCGATATAGATGAAGGTCTAAGGCTTCTTCTAGAGATGGAGGATCTGCCGGACGATATCAGGAGGAAGCTAGGAAGGAGATACTACGAGCCTAGATGGGAGGAATTGAATCTTGAAGAGCTGAAGCCGTTCATAGATAGACTACCTGATAGACCTAGGAGAAGAATTCTCTTCACACTGCTTACCCACCGCTCAACACTGAAGGCCTTAGAGATCATTAGGGGGCGCATACCAAGTGAAGAAGAACTTGTGACTGTCCTAGGTGATGAGTGGAGAAAAGAGATCACGCAGGCTCTGAGGAGACACAACCACGTCCTAGCCCTCATAGGGCTTATCATGGACTATCAACATGTCTTGCTTAGAGACCTCTACGACCTCAGTCTGCCAGAGCTCGAGAGAATCCGGGACGCTGCGAAGAAAGCAGGGGCCCTAGGCGTCAAGATCTCCGGAGCTGGTCTAGGAGGATCCTTGATAGCCCTAACCGAGGACAGGGCAACTGCCGAGAAAGTGCTTAGAGCAGCCCTCGAAGCAGGTGCTGTGCGTGGATGGATAGTGAAAGTTGATAAAGGTGTTTCACGAGAGCGTTGAAGCACAGGAGAGCCTCGTTGTAGGACATGCATCCCGATGAAGAAAAATAGGAGTAACAATGCTCGTGCCATAGGCGGACCATTGAAAAAGACTGCACGATAATGGTATTGAAAGCCTTACCTCAAACGATCAACAACACATGTCTATAACAGCCCCCACAGTTATGTCAAGGAACCTCATCCTGAGATAGTTTCCCAGAAAATCTATTGAAGATCGCATAAAGTTTCACCGCAGAAACTCCATGTAATACCGCGCTCCTCTATGAAATTACGGAGATGTTCTTGGGGAGATACAGTCCTCGATACTTTACTAAGATCCCCTGTACAAAGTACATGGATACACATAAATTCTCTCCATGATAATTGAACACTGTCCGTCTATCCTCTCAGCAGAGTTTATACTTCTGCTACAGCACTACCATAGTATGTGTACAGAATACGCTCAGGGTGTGTATAGATATGGATGCTGTGCGCAGTATCTACGAGGATGTTGTGAGGAGGTTAAAGGAGCAGAGAATTAGGTGGGTCAATCTGCAGTTTGTTGATGTTGCGGGGTACCTTAGACAAGTCACGATACCAGCGCATGAATTCGCTGAGAAAGGTCCTGACGTCTTTGTTAAGGGATTTGATAAACTGGACGGCAGTAGTGTGAAGGGTTTCAAGAACATTCACGAAAGCGATCTTGCGCTGGTACCCATACCGGAGACTATGGCCTTACTGCCCTGGAGCAGCGGAACAGCGAGATTCTTATCGAAGGTGTTTGATGGGTTTAGAGATGAAAGGCTCCCGAGAGACCCCAGACTTGCAGCTGAGAACGCTGAGAACTATTCTCTACAAGAGGGTTACCGCGTATTCGTAGGTACTGAGGTTGAGTTCTTTATCTTCGATTCTGTTGAGCTTGACTTCTCGCAACCCTACGCCTCCCAGAGTTACAGGATCGTGTCATCGGAGGCTCCGTGGAGCATGCGAGGAGATGTATTATGGTTCAAAGAGGGGTATTACCCTGTAACTCCCGCAGATAAAGTTTGGAAGGTGAGGCATGAGATCGCCGAGGTTTTAGAGGACTATTTTGGGTTTAGAGTAGAGGCTCATCACCACGAAGTGGCTACGGCGGGTCAGTGCGAGATCAATTTTAAGTATGGAGGGGTGGCGGAGTCCGCGGACCGCGTAGTAACGCTGAAATATGTTGCTAGGAACGTCGCGGCGAAGTATGGTATGGTAGCAACATTCATGCCCAAGCCGATCTATGGTGACAACGGTAGTGGAATGCATGTACATGTAAGTTTGTGGAGCAGAGATGGTTCCAAGAACCTGTTCTATGACCCTGACAATGAGTACGCAGAGCTAAGTCAACTCGGGAGGTACTTCGTGGGAGGTCTCTTAGAACATGCTCGTAGCCTAGCGGCAATAGTTGCACCTACAACAAACAGTTACAAGAGATTGGTTCCAGGCTACGAAGCTCCGGTATACATAGCGTGGAGTAGAGCTAATAGAAGTGCTTGTGTAAGGGTGCCTGCCTACCGTAGGGGCGATCCCAAGGGTAAACGTGTAGAGTTCAGACCGCCTGACCCGAGCGCTAATCCGTATCTTGCATTCGCAGCTATAGTAGCAGCAGGTCTCGATGGTATTAGGAGGAAGATAGAACCAGGAGACCCAGTGGACGAAAATATATACCTTATGACTCCCGAGAAGCGGAGAGCTCTGGGCGTAAAGAGCTTACCTTCAAACTTGAAGGAGGCGCTCGACGAGCTAGAGAGCGATAATGAATATCTTAGATCAGTGTTCACAAAAGAACTACTCGAAAGCTACATAGAGTTGAAACGCGAAGAAGAGAGATATGTCAACTCATTCCCGACGCCGGTAGAATTCAGGCTTTATCTCAATCTATAGAATAGACAAAACCTCTTTTGGAAATCTACCCCAAAGTTTAGATGGGCAGAAATTCACCATGTTCATGGAAATCGGCCATAAGCACTGTTAGGTACATGATACCCACTATTCAGCTAAACGTGCTCTAAGTTCTTGTAACCATAGTAAAGCTTTTATGCGTATAAAATGCGGTGTTGAGGGAGAAGGTGTTCTCGATATGTCAGGGCAGCCTCAGATGATCTGGATTGTGAGAGATTTCGAAAGGTGTAGCGGTTGTAGGCTATGTGAGCTAGCGTGCTCGCTAAAACACGAGGGAGAGGTGTGGCCAGAGGCATCTAGGATTAGGGTGATAGAGGTCGTTCCTGGAATAACGATACCCCACCTATGTACACAATGTCCCGACTATCCATGCGTATCAGCGTGCCCCTTCAATGCACTTTCCGTGGACAAATCCACCGGAGCGGTGGTTGTTGACGAAGGTAAATGTACAGCGTGCGGTAAGTGTGTCGATGCTTGTCCCGGCAAAATACCCAGGATCGTGAAGGGAAAGCCTTCAGTTATAATCTGCGATCTGTGTGGTGGTGATCCCGAGTGTGTAAAGGCTTGTGAGAAAGCGGGATTTGGAGCTCTTAAGGTGATACCGAGACCCGAGGAATCAACTATAATGTTCTATGCAAGGACTCCCAAAGAAGCCGCTAAGCTTCTAGTTAAGAAGCTCTACGGGATTAATCCAGAGGAGGTGATGTAGGTATGCCCTACGGGTTCTGGGGTAGACTCCTAGAGGTAGACCTCAGTAGCGGGAAAAGCAAAATCGTCGAGATCGGCAAGAACGTCTATAGGAACTTCCTAGGTGGTA
>QMWT01000089.1 GCA_003661775.1 Thermoprotei archaeon | reverse complement strand
GTCCAAAGCCCCGCATCCTTGGCCGCTAGACGACCCGGCTTCCTTCTCTTTTAGTATGATAACGGGATTAAAAATAGTAATCAAGCCCGCTGTTAACAGAAACGCAATATTTATAAACTTTGCGGGGAAATACTTATATAGAAGTCGAAAAGGAGGAATAATAAGTTTTCGCAGGTGGTAGTACCATGGTCATTAGACCATCAGAACCATCGCCGGAGGATATACTTTCGAGATGTCCCAGTGGAAACATAGTCTTCGATGAAGAGCATGGTGAATGGATCTGTGCGGATACAGGAGAAGTCATTGCAGAAAGGGTAATAGATAGAGGACCTGAATGGAGGGCGTTTACAGCTGAGGAGAAGGAGAAAAGAAGCCGTGCAGGTGCGCCTCTAACGGCAACGTTGCATGACAGCGGTTTGTCAACAGTTATTGACTGGCATGATAGGGACGCCACGGGTAAAAAACTTGACTTGAAGAAGAGACTCGAATTGATCAGAATGAGGAAATGGCAGACGAGGACGAGAATTCAAAGTAGCATAGACAGAAATCTGGCTCAAGCAATAAACGAGCTTGAGAGAATAGCCGAGCAGCTCGGGTTGCCACGCCTTGTCAGAGAGGAGGCAGCTATAATATACAGGAAGGCTGTTGAGAAGGAGCTGGTCAGAGGTAGGGCTATAGAGTGTGTAGTAGCAGCGGCGCTCTACGCCGCTTGCAGACTTCATCGAGTACCGCGTACACTGGACGAGATAGCTAAGTACACCCGTTGTGGCAGAAAAGAGGTTGCTAGGTGTTATCGCCTACTTGTTAGAGAGCTTGACATAAGGGTTCCGCTTGTAGATCCCGTAGACTATGCTCAGCGCATAGCCAGCATCTTGGGTCTGAGTGGCTTTACGATAAGGACTGCTATCGAGATCATAGAGAAGGCTAAGCGCATAGGTATAACGGCGGGTAAGGATCCTGCAGGCGTGGCGGCGGCAGCAGTCTACATAGCGGCCCTGTTAAACGATGAACGCAGAACCCAGAAGGAGGTTGCCGCAGCAGCAGGTGTTACGGAGGTCACGGTTAGGAATAGGTACAAGGAGTTGATAAAGATCTTGGATATGAACGAGCTTCAGAAGCTGCAGCGTCATGAGGTCCGCGAATACAGAGCAGAGCACTTGTAGACCAGGACGACCAATAATTAATGAATAAGGTTCATACAGCCTTGACGACTTTTATTCCTTCGCCGCGCGCCTTCATCACAACCCTGTATCCACAGTATGGACATCGGATGGTCATCATTATGGCTAGCTGTGAGGCATCGAACTCTCGTTTACAGCGCAGGCATATGTAACGTACCAACTACTACACCCAGCTCACGTACTGTATTAATGACCCTTAAAATTTTTAACCCTCAGCACAATAGAGTATGCGGGACATCACAAGGATGAAGATTGACTCGCTCTGTGGTGGACTCCCCCCAGAGCTATGTGAACAGCTAGAAACCGAAGAGCAGGTAGTGAAGATAAAGCTAGAGCGAAGAAAGATAGGGAAGATAGTTACTGTCATAGAGGGTCTCGATTCTAAAAGCTTTGACCTCAAGAAGTTGGCATCAAAGCTCAAGTCTAAGCTGGCAGCAGGAGGTACTGTGAAGAAAGGACGGATAGAGATACAAGGCGACCATAGGAGCAAGATTAAACAGATACTGATAGAGGAATTTGGATTTAGACCTGAAAACATAGTGTTCATAGAAGAGACCTAGAGAACAAGTCTTCAGCGCTCTACATAACTTAAGAAGATTTTTAATTGCTTGTTGTTACAACTCAGCTACCTACGCCAGAGTTATCTGCGTTGGCAGTCCAAAGTTTATGGGTGCAGGAGTTGAGTTGTAACAACGATAAGTTCTCGTTGGCCCTACGACTCTATGTAGATGATGCCGCTCGGTATGCAGAATTCCTTGATAAACTGCGTCTGGCACTTGAGAAAAGAGGTTTTGTCATATCTAGAAGCTTCACGTCTTCTGTAGTAGCAGCTTTGCGCAACACTATTGTGAAGATCTACCCGTCTAAGGCTGAGGCTTTAGAACTTTGGAGAAACGGTGGTTTTAGAATTGAGGTTTGTATGGAGAGCCTGGATCCTTCTAGCCTCGTAGAGCTTGTTGACATACTAGTGATGTCGGCTAAAGAACAGGGGATAAGAGTCGAGCTGGCAGGATGACTCAGGGCGAGAGCCTTTCATCATTATCTCAGATGGTTTGCTTCTCATCAGCGCCTGACGATTTCTAGGATATAGTGCGCTATGTGCTCAGCTACATTTATCCCTGTTGCCTTCATAAATCCTTTCCAGTTAGGTGAGGCATTTACCTCTAGCACTACGTAGCCACGTTCAGGATCTTCGGCCACGTCTACTCCTGCATAATGTAGCTTCAATGTTTTTGCCGACCTGATAGCTATACTCTCAAGTTCAGGCTCTATATCAGCTTTCTTTACATCAGCTCCCTGCGCAACATTGGTCTTCCAAGTACCGTTGGGCTGTATCCTGTACATAGCGCCGATAACACGATCGCCCACTACGATGATCCTTATATCTCGACCTGGTTTCTCTATAAACTCCTGCAGATATATTGGGAGATTGAATTGCTGCAGTGTTCTTGCTATGACGTACGCTATATCGGGGTTATCCGCTTTAACAGAGCCGAAGCCCATGCTTCCCACAAGGGGCTTTATAACTACGGGTCCCCATTCCTCGACCATCCTCCGTACAGTATGCGCATCCTCCACAATCGCCGTACGAGGTACTGGTATACCTACCTTCTTTAGATAGAGTAAACTCAGGTACTTGTCGCGAGCTATAAGCATGGACTCCACACTGTTGACCACGGGTATGCCCGTGAGCTCTATGTGCTTGAACACGTCCAGTCTCTTAAGAAATAGTTCCAGCGGATAGGAGAAGCCTAGGTCTCTAAGAAGTATAGCATCTACGTCCAGTCTTCCCATGGAGGGGGTTATGAATATGGTACCATCGGCTTCATCGAGTATTGAGCATACCGTGGAAGGTCTCAGGTATATGGTTGGGACACCCAGACTTTCGAATGCTAGCATTAATTGTCTAGCGCTCCATGTGGGTGTTGGTGCATCGTGGACTATGGCTACTCGCGTAGTGATCACCCACACATTCTCCTCAAGATCTGGAGGTGTAATAGGCTAGATAAGCGGTTGTTTATATTGTCATTAACAACTTCACGAGTATAGCAAAACTTGTCGTTATTGGAAGCGAAGCGAATAGCGCGTCCTTGTACCCGGCACCCCCTAAGACCATGTTTCCATACCTTAGAGCTATAAATACATCAACTACGGCTAGCCCGATAATGCTTGTAGTGGGAACTATAGTTGGTAGCAGATGTATAGGACACTTGAAAATCTTGAATATAAGGCTTAGCAAGGCTGACGAGGTGAGACCATGTACTGCTAGAGGTACCATGACACCGCTTCTCTCAACTATACGGGAATTTACATATGATAACAAAGTTGCGAAGAGTATAAGAGGTAGGAGTATCGATACTGGAAATCCCTCGAGTACTACAAGTACCAGAACGCTAATTGAAAACAACGTTGGTAATAAGAACCCGTTCACGTTGATCTCCAGATTCTTAATAGGAGATATCCTTATGGTGAAATTCGTGAATAAAGCCCACAGCATTTCTGCCAAGATCAATAGTATCAGCCCGGTTCTAGCTAACGAGGATAGGGGGGTGCAGATTGCTACGTACAGAGTCGCAATGGTATAGCTACAAAGCAGTATTGCGTCTGTTAGGTACATTGCGCACCCTTGGGGGAAACTATAACGCTGTAGCAATTTTAATGCTTAATACACTTCGATGATACAATGAGTACAAGAACGAGGTGTGGAGCTCGATGAGCAACGAAGATCTAGTTCTCACTGGAATACTCCGTTCTATATACTTGGCATGTTCAACATACGTCAAGCCTTGTGCCCCCCACCGGTTAAGCCTCTATGGTGATTATGAGAGATGTGTGGAGTCAGCAATAGCTTCATTGCCATCAGCGGCTACTCTCTACAGGAGAATGGAGGAGGTGTTCAGGGGTAATAGAACTCTGCAAGAACTTGGACTGGGTCAGTTGCTTGGTGAAGCTCTAAGGAGCTCGGCTGATGTTGTTGGGCATGACTACGATAT
>QMWT01000088.1 GCA_003661775.1 Thermoprotei archaeon | reverse complement strand
CTTCTTTGTTTCGTAGTCTACATACACAAGGCCGAACCTCATCCTGAAGCCCTGAGCCCATTCGTAGTTGTCGGTAAGCGCCCAGTGTAGGTACCCTTTCAGCTCAACACCTTCGCTAACCAGCTTGTGAACCTGCGCCAAGTGGGAGACTAGGTACCTCGGTCTAAGAGCATCTACGCTGTCTGCTATCCCATTCTCTGTTATGAGCATTGGTAGACGGTAGCGTTCCCAGAACCTCTTTACGACGCTGTACAGTCCTTCGGGGTAGACCTCCCAGCCAAAATCGCTGCAGGGTCTACCAGCTCTGGAGATACCGCGGGGTTGACAGGCGAAACCGTAGCCCTCGACAACTCGCCATCCAGCAGCAGTCTTTGCACGTGTAACTACGAGTCTTGAGTAATAGTTGATCCCTATCCAGTCAAGGTGCCTGGCTAAGTCCTTGCGTTCACCTCCTACAAGCTGCGAGGTTCCCGTGAATATAGCGTCCATGAACGAGAAGTTGTGTTGAGCATAAGCAGCTTCGGCGATCTCCTTGTCCTCGGTCGTCAAGGGCTCTATCTCCGCAGTAGCGTATATTATCCCGACGGGTTTCTTCGTCATCTTCTTGAGCACATCGTAGGCTCTAGCATGAGCTTCTATCAAATGTTTAGCTGCTTTCAACGATGCTTCTACACTTAGGTAACCTGGCGGAAATCCACTCTTGATGCTCACGTAACCCTGTGTGTAGACAACGTTAGGCTCATTCATAGTGCTCCACATATCGGGTAGATCACCGAGCTTCCACGCCACGTAGGCAGCGAATTTTGTGAACTCTACGACGGACCTTTCATCAACCCAGCCAGCAGGTGCACGGTCGGGACCAAGTTTCCTGACCTTTATCGGGTCGTGGAGCCATACGGGCATGGGCCAGTGGTAGAGGTTTATTATGAGTAGCTTCCCGCGTTTCCTCCAATCCTCGAAAATCCTGCGGTAGTGCTCCACAGCCTCCTTATTGGCGATCTTATCTAGCTCCTCTAACGATTTCTCACCTACCTCGACCGAGATTATGTTACCAGCGCTGTCTTTCTCTACATCTGCTTTGATATTGAATGTTGGTTTCGGAAATAGACGGCTCCACTCAATACCTAGCCTAGCAGAGTCCATGCCTAGAGAGTCAGCTATCTCATGATCTTTCTGGTACAAGTGCCAGTATCCTGGCCCGTTCTCAGGCAAGTCTCCGCTTACAATTCCCGCAGTTATGTTTTCCTGATCGTGTACCCAGGTCCACCAATCGCTATGCGGGTTCTCAGACCCGGGAAGCCCCATCTCGAACTGGAAACCCGCTTCAGAGAACCCAAACTTGAAATCTTTTGGGAATTTGAGCGACACCTTTTCGGCACCTCGTGGTAGACGTTAGTGTACGTATGCAGTTAAGCATAGTAGGACTAGCCGAGTATAACAAGTAGACTTGGATATCACCTGAAAAAGAAGGAGAGTATAAAAGTTGTGTAACTTTTTGCGAAGGGGTGAGGTGCGTGGGTAGGAGTGTTGTGAAGATTGGAAAGCGCAAGCATTCCAGAGTAGGCAGAGGTAGTGTAGCTAGTAGCGCCGGAATAATAGTGATAGACTGTGCACCGCATGTAAAGGACAGATCTCGTAAGGTAATCAGAAGTCTAGTGAATCCGATAGTCCCCATGCCGGTCCTGCTCATCGAAGCTGTAGAGGAGTGCCAATGTTGATGAAGATGCTGCCTTAGCTCCCATGTCTATCAGAAGTCTTTGTGCGCTTCACATTCCTACACGTTGTTGCTGCGTACTCCGGACACTTGCTGAAGGAAGCTCCTCCACGGACAGCACCGCCACCATGGGTGCGTTCTAAACAATTTATTTCTACTCAAGGTCAGCTATGTGAAAGGTCTTTCGGTTTCAGAGCAGTTGCAGTGCCTAGGGTGATCTATCTTGGTGTCAAGACTCCTAGAAGACTATGCGGGCGAAGAACCTTTGCTTAACAGAGAGTTGGCTAGATTGTACAACGCGTGCAGATGCGACGAGCCGTGGAGTCAGAGGTCCATGGATGTGGAGGATGTTAGGGATATGTTCGCGTCTTCGTGGTTTGAGAAGGGGATGGTTGCCGTAGTGGTGATCGGCGAGCGTGCAGCAGGATATTCGTGGGTTTGGAAGACCCGCGGAGGTTTGGAAGCGTCTTTATGTATAGATCCTGCGCTTCCGCCGTGGTCTAGGCATGAGGTCGGGCATCAACTGCTTAGGTGGATTAGGAGAAGGCTCGATGCTGTTGGGGGTAGAGGTAGGGTGAGTATATGGGGTGGGTACCGTTACGGCTACATCTACACGTCCTTATGCAATCTCTTAAACACGTATGTAGTGAAGCACTCCTCTACGCTTATGAAATTCGGTGGCCGTATCGTGGAAGTAGAACCTCCCAAAAACTGTCGTATCGTGGAGATGGGAGAGGTACCAGCTGAAGTTCTGAAGAGTATAGTGGATGTGCACAACGACGCGTTTTCGCGATACGAATGGCATACTCCGTGGAGTGTAGAAGATGCGCGGAGGTACTTCGCAAAGAAAAAACCCAAGCTCTTCCTAGCGCTGGTGGATGAAGAGGTTGTCGGCTATGCCGAGATATTGCCGTTCAGAGCTGTTGACGGGCGTACATCGGTTGAGGTAACAGTGTTGGCGGTTAAGTCTAAATACCAGGGGCGGGGGATAGGGAAAGCTCTCCTGAGCAAGGCCACAAGCTATCTAGAACGTAGCGGTATGGCCGACAGAGCATTTCTAGTAAGCGTTGCTGGGTTAGAGAGTTTCTACAGAAAACTTGGGTTTATTCCGTGGAGAGAGTCTGTAAGGTTTATCGTACCAGCGTCCAGTATCCCGTTAATCTAAGCTGCATCATTTAGTGGCTATTACTGCACACACCTACTATAGCCGGGCTCCGACTATGAGTATTGAAGATCCTTTTGAACATCTAGAAGATCTTGAGAACCCTTCTACAAAGAGCTTCATAGATGAGATGAATAGAGAACTTGAAGAGCTTGGGAGAGAAAAGCAGCGAGTTTTATCCTAAGGTGCTTGAACTTCTAAAGAAGCCAAGAGTTCGCGGGGCAGTGTCTCTTGAGCGTGGTTATGCACTGCTCTACCGTGGTGAAAGAGATGTGGTGGAGTTCGTCGATCCCATCAATAGAGAACGCAGGATCCTGTACGGTTCTGGCCGTGATGAAGTTATTCCATACATAGAAAAGTTGGGGGGCCGAGCTAGTAGCGATACACGTATCGCCCGCCGGAGCAGATGTCGGTAAGGTGCTCGTTGTAGATCCTGAAGGCAGGGTTACTCATAGCATAGCTGGCAGTACAAGGAACTACGCGGTGATCAACGCACTCTCCACTACGTAAGGTTCTACAGTGCTGGGAAGGTGCCTGGCGGAACAGAGGTGCCCGTTATGAGGATCGTTACGAGGAAAGGCGCTCGCGAGGAGGTGGTCTGGGGTGCTAGAGAGGCAAAGCAGGGTATGTTGGTGGAGCTAAGCTACTTCCCTGAATCAAAGATGGTCGCTGTAGCCGCCTCTAATGGCTGGAGTGTTTCCTGGCTTTACGCTGGTGATGCTTTGGATCCTTCTAGTTGGAGACTCGTTGTGGGTGGCGATGCATTATATGCCCCGCTAGGGTGGTGCGTTCAGCTTGTGATACTTAGAAGCGGTGTAGAAGGTGATAGAGTTCTTGGTTACGATGGTTCTAAGGTCAAGAAGCTTTTCGATAGTCCTAGACCAGTGGATGCAGGTTACGCTAAAAACAGTGTTGTGGCTTTAGCTCTAGTTACTGATGCTAAGCACAGAGTTGTTGGCTACGATGTGAGTGGTAAGAAGCTCTGGGAGTACAGGCCTGAAGAGCCCTCCACAGTCCGGAGTATTGAACCTACATCCGATGGGTTCCTGATAACAGAAACGGGGTTCTTAACACCCTACAGGGTGCTTCACCTGGGCTTCGATGGAAAGCATAGGGTTTTGGAAGATCTTGGAAAATGGGTTGATGCGGAGGTAGGCGAGTTCTGGGTGAAGAGCTTCGACGGTACCAAGATCCACGTTTTCCAAGTGAGGAGAGGGCCTTCAAAGGGAGCTGTGGTCTATTGGTGTTAGCTATGTTACTCTTCGTAGGTGGATTAAGGAGGGAAAGATAAGAGCAGTACAAACACTCGGAGGAAAATACCGTATACCAGAAAGCGAGGTAAAGAGACTCCTAAGTGGAATAG
>QMWT01000087.1 GCA_003661775.1 Thermoprotei archaeon | reverse complement strand
TAGATAGAAACACCTTGCTAGAGGTAACGTGAGCTGTCTACGGGGGCACCTCCCTCTCCCTCGTTAACCGGTCCTGTCGCGCTCACAACCCCCGATCAAGGTGCTTTGGGCTGAGCAGGGCTTACTCTGCGGAGGGTCTTGGCTCATGTCTGCACTCTATCCTCTCCGCTTTTCCGTAGCCTGCTACGCGGTTCTTGGCGGTGAAGTGCAGCTCTATGGGGGCGTGTAGGGGTAGGCCCCGTCTCTCCGCTCTCTCTAATATCTCCGCGCGTAGCTGCACCGCCTCGCTGTAGGACGGTTCGTGATCCAGCGCCACCACTATGTCTATGTCGCTTAGCGCCGTCAGCCTCCCTTCAGCTGCTCCACCCACAGCATAAACCTCCGCCTCTCCTCCCAGCATCTCCTCGACAATACAGGCTATGATCTCCGCGTACCTCCTCCACTCCCTAAGGCTGCGGAGCAGGAGGTTCACCGCCCAAACACCTTCTCCTCGATGCTCGCCAGCACCTCTATAACCCTCTTCGCCGCTTCGAGCAGGGTCTCCGCCTGGCGCTTCGAGTACTCGTAGACACCGTACACAGCACGTACATGACCCTCCTCCAGCTCTGCCAGCAACCTCCTCTGGCCCCGGATGAACTCCACGAGTTCCCGCGACTCCTGGCCAAACCCCTTCTCCTCAAGGAGGGAGGCGAGCGCACCCATCAGGGCACGAAGACTGTGCCCACGGTACTCCTCCCCGCTCAACCTGTAGAGGAGCTGCTTCACGTACAGCTGCGCAGCGTACTCGGCATTGAGCACCGAAAGGTCGTACTCACCCTCCGCAAGCAAGCGCTCCGCAAGACGGAGCATGCTCAGCGCCCGCTTCCGAAGAAGCGCAGCGTACTCACCAGACAAAGTTCGAATACCCAGAAACAGGGAAAGATCTTCGCCCCATATATGCTCTAGCACGGGAATCCCCAGCCTGCTCTGCGAGCCTATTGGATGCTGCGCATCCAGTGTATGAGGGTATCGCCGGAGCAGCTGGGTAAACCCAAGGGTATAAGTTGATCGAGGTGTAAGGGCTAAGCATGTCTGGGTCTTTTTCGGTGTTTCGCTTTGAATTCTCTGATGCTGTGTGGTAGCATGAGCAGCGCTATCAGGTTAGGATGAAGGCTAATTGATCCAAGATACCTAGGGAGAAACGGTAGGAGCTGTCTAAAGTGGTTAGGGTTAGGTATGAGAAGAGTGTGTTAAAGGCTCTGGAGACACTTGAGCTTGAGGAAGGCAAGGAGTATAAGGTTATAGTTGAGGAGGATATCGATGAGCTAGTCAAGAAATACAGAGGTGTTCTCGGGAAATCTTCTGTGGAGGAGTTCCCGGAACTTGAAGAGGAGGCTCAAACCCAATGGTATGCCTCGACACAAACGTCATCTACCACTTCCTCTGAGACAGGGCTGACCTGCACCTCTGAGAATGTTATCCGTGAGGCCTTTGCGGAGGGCATGGCTATCCCCATGATAGTGTACAACGAGCTGGTCTACATAGTAGGCGCTAAGATTGCTAGGATAAGGCATGGTGTTAAGGGAGCTCATATAAGCGTAGACAATATTTTGGAAGCTCGCTCAAAACATAGTAAAAGCCCTTGAATCGTTAAAGGAGAGACCCCTCCTGATGATAGCGGCATCTGGTACCATGGAGCTACACCCAAGATGCTAAGAGATCGTTAGACCACCAGCAGGTCGTGACTCGGAACTTTGATTTACGTAGTACTCACCACGTTTATACCCTTTCCTCTCCATAACTCTGCGGAGCTCCTCAAGAGAGTTAGGCCATGCGACTGCCTTTCCATCCTTTATAGCAGCCCACTTACCTGGAGGCACCTTATCAAGCTCACCAGGCTTTACAAGCTCTACAACCTCAACCCCAAACAAATCTAGCCACCACACTATGCTATATCTATAGCAAAACTTGATAACTCTTCGAACAATAACTAGAGACAGCAAGTACTTATATTCCCATGAACTTAGGGCCTAACCCTAAGTTTTAAGATTACTAACCCCAACGTGCATGTCTAAGAATGGTGATGTGCACAATTATCAACATTTGTTGAAAGAAGCCTTGGAGTTAAAGGAGATGTCTATTGTTTGTGGTGCAACGGCCGGGATTTGAACCCAGGATCTCCAGCTCGGCAGACCAACACGATATGAACGGATTCATATAGCTCGATATGAGAGAGCAGCAGAGATGATTACCACCATGCATAGAAAACCAATATGCGGTTTTAACATCTAGCACTACTTGGCGTGATCCAACAAGATTTAATTCCATCAGCTCTTATTAAATGGGTTTATCAATCCAACCTCTAATAGATTTACATAGGGGCTGCATAGCCATGGCTCGGATTATCCGTGCTAAATACGAGAACGGCGTGTTGAAACCTTTGGAGAAACTCGATCTTGAAGAGGGAGAAGAGGTTATTGTCAGGGTCGAGAAAAAAGTAGCACACGGTCTTGTAGAGCTCATAAAGGAGCTTAGAGAGGAGACGCCCAAGAGTGATAACCCAGTAGAGATTCTTGAGGAGATGAGGAAGTGATTATTGTTGATGCAAGTATCTTGATAGACGCGCTATTTAGTAGAGACCTCGAGAGGTATGAGAAGGCAATGAATTTCCTTAAATGCGTAGAAGGTTTACCACTCTATGCGCCAAGAATCGTTGAGGTAGAGCTCGTAGCCGTAGCACGTAGACTCGGTTACAAAGCAGATCGTGAAAAGCTGCTCCACTTAACAAGAAAATTCAATTTGCTGAAAGAAGAAGAAATCTTCAACGTAGCTCTATATGTAGCTGATAGAATCCACCCTAGAGCTATCGATGCCTACTACATAGCCACCGCAATACTAACCAAGAGTATCATAGTAGCTAACGATAGGCTGCTCATTCGCAACTCCAGACAGGCCGGAATAGAGGCTTACTACCTAATAGAAGAATACGACGCAGTTATGAAGAGAATAGAAGAACTAAGGAATACCAAGGATTATGAAATCCTCTGAAAAATACCGATGAACGTTCTGTGACTGTCAACCTATCGTAAGATCCAACTATTAGGATACAAAGACATAGCCATAGAGATTAAGAACTTGAGAACTTAGAAGAGCCATTATCTTCGTGCAAATCTTTAGTTCTATGGTTCTATATGTAAGAAGTTACCTCAGTAAGCTTATGCTTGAACCAGAAATGCGGTTTATCATGATAACTTAAAGTTCTTGAATTTACCTATGTTTCCTTGTCGGGGATCTTTATCTTTATAGGAAGAGGTCATACAGTGCAGCTATGCTTTGTAGTGCAAGTGTTGTTTATGTTTTGTAGAGAGCCCTTGACTTGTTGAATAGAAAAGTTGTTTGTGGTGCTGCGGCTCAGGATCCCTGGTTGCTGGATCCTGGTGCTGTGTTGGTGTTGCAGTCCTCTTCCTCGTTGTAGATGAATATGTCCTCTATCTTCATGCCGAACACCCTAGCTATCTTGAAGGCGAGTTTGAGCGATGGTAGGTACTTGCCGTTCTCGATGGCTATTATGGTCTGCCTCGTAACGCCTACCCGTCTAGCCAGCTCCTCCTGCGACATCCTGTACTTAGCTCTCAGCTCCCTCAGCCTGTTGGTTATCGTCACCTTCTTCAACCCTCGATCACCGTCCTGGACCTCATGTAGTAGGCGTAGGCCACCAGGTAGCTCAGGGTCATGATGGCGAAGCTGAGGCCCAGGCCCGGGTAAAGCTTCTCCGCTGTTTCGACCGGCAGCACGGAGATGCCGAAGTACAGGGGCCACACGGTGATGATCAGCATGACTGCGACGGCTATCAACGAGGCTCTCAAAGCTGTGTAGGCCGACCTGCTTGCCACGGCAACGTGCATCTCGTCAAAGAGAACCCTGCCCTCCTTCCCAGCCCTGCTCCTCCGCACATACGTGGCGATCGCCATAGCTATGCCGCCGACCACCACCGCTGCCAACGCAGCCACAGCGTTTCCACTTGCCAAAGCATACCCTATTATCGCACCCATCACAGCGCTTAGCAGGATAGGTACCCAGTTCACACCCGCCTACCTCGTGTAAAGAATTCTTTACAGGGTGTTAATAAACCTTTACATTCTGTAAAGAGCGCTTTACACAGGGAGCCTCGGGAAACCCCCAACATAGAAGAGAAGTATTAATTGTTGATCGGGTAGCTGCATTGCCCATCTTGTTTTGCTGGTGTTGTTCCGAGGTGCTCTGCGGTGTTGGAGCACTATCGAGCGTTTCCCCACCTGCAGCCCCGCACCGCGTTCTCTACGACGAAAGTCGTGAGCGGTTCCAGACCTCTGCTTTCTTACTGGGCTTCTTCAAC
>QMWT01000086.1 GCA_003661775.1 Thermoprotei archaeon | reverse complement strand
TTTACTATCTTCATCGTGTTGAGCCCTACGCCTCCAGGGTAAGACAGGTGCTGCTAGAAAGAGAAGATCATGTGGTAACTCTTAGAATTGTTGATGAGGTTATCTTCACTCTTGTAAGGCTTGGAGAAGACTTAGATTAAAGAAGCTAGACGAGCTGCGGAACTACATAAGAAGGCATGGTCTGGAGATGTTTAGTGATGCTATGAACGATGTTGAGGAGCTGATAGACAAGCTCGGGATAGTGGTTCTAGAAGATAAAGGCAGTTTCAAAGAGCTTGTAGAGACCGTGAGAAGGTATAGTCTCCTACCTGGAGATGCGCTGATTGCGATAACAGCTAGACACTACGGTATAGACACCATACTTACGTTCGACGAAGATTTCAAGAGAACCCCATGGCTCAAGGTAATTCCCTAACCTGCTAAACTTCACTGGATTAGTTTATGTTTAAGAGAATTCGTTTGTTTGGTGGGGCCGCGGGGATTTGAACCCCGGACCACGGGGGCCCAAGCCCCGCATTCTACCAAGCTAAACTACGGCCCCACCCTTCCCTACTCATTATTCGCGGTGTTTTTAGCTTTCATAGCTGGTCAGTTAATACAGTTTGTATCTAAGTCTCGGCCGCCACACTAACTCTAGCTATGTTTAATCGTGGTATCTCCGCATGTTCCTGAGCTAAGCTCCTTCGTTCAACGATCTTGTTTATTAGTGCTAGGAATGCATAGTAGAGCACTACACGCTCTCTCGAATACATCGTAGAGAGGTTCAGCATTTTCAGTGCTTTCTTGGAGGCTTCTTCATCACCTTCTAAACCTCTCAGTATGTTCTCTGCGAGGTAGAGAATGAGTTTGGGGTTGTCATCTAACGTCTCCGAAGCCTTCAGCACTCTTCTGAATAGATCGATGTTCCACCCGCTACATTTACCTAATCCAAACTCTTCATATACATGAAGTACAAGTGCGGAACTGAGGGATTCATCAACATCTTCATTGACTAGCAGAGCGTCTATTGCAGTTAATAATCTAGATACCTTATCGTCATATACATGGTACATTCTCAGGAACCCGATTAAGAAGGCTTTACATTCGTTGGTTTATATTCTGTGAGCCGGATTAGTAAAACCTTGACTTGCTGGGTTAGGGTAGGATGAGAGATGGGTTGGTTGTATCTTACTGGAGCCGCCGGCGGGATTTGAACCCGCGACCACCGGCTTTCTCGGTACCAAGCTTACGAGGCCGGCGCTCTACCGGGCTGAGCTACGGCGGCTCCCATAGCTCGTAGATTCTGGAGGGTATATTAGCTCAGCGCAGGGGTCATGAAGGGGTGGAGTTCGCTCATCTAATTCACCATTGGAGTCTCCTATCATCCCCCACCTACTTCCCGTGTTGCAGGATAAAACTACTTCTCTCCTTAGCTCTTCATAGAGAGTGCTTCGTGCAGCTCCTCCTCTAACATGAACTTTATGTCTAGTGGATGAACTCTTATCAAGTGGAGATAGAAGCCACGCTTAGTGAAAGGCCCTTTACTACATAGACGGCACCACAGTGCGCCGTTCTTGTTTTTCGTTACGAACATGGCTATCCTATCGATGCGATCCTTCATAATGGATGCCGTGGAGGGCCCTAGTAACGCTTCGAGTGTATGTTTTGTCGCTAGCCCTGATGCTTTCCTAGCAACGTACTCAACCAGTTTATCGACTACAACTTCTAATTTCAAGATTCCAACCCTTCAAGACAGATTTGCATGAACTGTGGTTATAAGCAGCGACCTTGATTATCCCGCTAGCTCGCTCAGCCCTCTAAGCATTTCCTCAAGTTGTCCGATACCCTCTGCTCTAAATCATCTGAAGCACTAACTAGGATCTCGGTCTGTTCATCAACTAGTGCCACAAAGAACGGTTTTGGTACTCCTCCCCACCTAACCCTAAGTTGAACTTTATCTATAGGAAACGCATAGGATACAATCAAGTAAAGAGGGCGACGTTGCTCCTTATATCGATCCAGACCTAGGCCCGAGCTCAATTCACTCCCAGGCTCTACGACTAAGCCCAGCTCAGAGACTCTGGCTGTACGCCTATGATCCCCGATGATCTTCCCATCAGAGATGAACTTCGTAACTACGCTCTCCTCGCTCTCGATAGTTAGAGTGCTTAGCTTCTTTGATGTATACCTCTCCAACAAGCCGATAATTCGTTGAGTATCAAGGTTCTTAACAGCTTCGACCAGGTTCTTCACAAGATCGCACACCATTCTTTCACACCTCAACATACTTTCTCCGACAATCTATTTTCTGCTAACATCCTGGCTACAGAAGTTCTTAACAGCTGTTAACACCGTTTCAACAAGGTTCTTCAGCTCCTTCGCAACATCTCTAATATCCTTGTGCAACAATCCTTTTACTGATATCGCGCTGCTCGTATCTCCTACAAACAACAGTTCTAGCTTAAGATCATGAATTCTTAGCTTAGAAAACGCGAGCTTTACTTCCTTCAGTTCAAGCGTATCCTCATGAACCTCTCTATTGCACTCCGTATAAACGTCAAGCGATACAAAAGTCTTACCATTTTCCTTAATAATCACGATTCTTTCGTGCTCACTTATGTAAACCTCTAGCAAGGTCAGGGGCGCATTTCGCAGATTGTATACTTTGAAGCCTTGTTCTTCAATAATCTTGATGAGATCCTCCATGCCTAGCCATCATAGGTACAGCTTTAGTTCGGTACCGCAATAGGGACAGCGTCTATGGAGTTTTCTGCTGTGTGCTTCACAGAAGTACGTACTGTACTTGATGTGACACTTAGGGCAGTAGTACACTACATCGCTCCCTATATAGAGCTTGCGGGCGCATATCCTACACTTTACCGTATACCAGCCACGATGTCCTGCAGCATTCGAGCCGCGTGGGCTTAACACTTATCACACCACCTAGTCAAATGCTAAAGTCTAGGTTTATTAATCTTGCTTAAACTATGATGTACGGACTCTATATACGGCCTGCTGAAAGGGTGATACATCTAGATGATAGGGGCGACTAAAGCTAGTCGCTGTGAACCTGCGGTTGAGTACGTAAATCTGCTTGCTGTTAGCGATATTCATAGCCCCCTTTACCTACCACTCTTTATAGCGTCGTTTAACAAAGTGTGCATAGCGCAAAGACCAGATGTGATACTTCTAGCAGGGGATATAGTTAACAAGAGCAATGTTGGGGCTCTGAGACCTGTACTCGCAACCTTTAGAAAACTGGGCTCGGTACCCATAATAGCTGTTTTTGGCAACGAGGAGTACTTTGAAGATGAGAGCAAGTACATAAGTACCTATCCCGAGGTGAGATGGCTCAATGATGAATACGAGATTGTCGAGGTAAAAGGAGTTAAGATATGCATCATTGGTACACGAGGAGTTTTAGAAAGGCCCACAGCCTGGCAACAGAGAAACGTTCCCAATATTCGTGCGCTCTACCGCGAAAGGATGCAGAAAATAATGGCTTTACTCGTAGAATGTAAGGCTCGTACTTCTTTAACAATTCTTCTAACACATTACGCACCTACATACGCAACAGTAAAAGGTGAACCCCCATCCGTCTACCCGTATCTCGGAGCTAGGATCATAGAGAGGTTAGATGATAGTTGCAGACCTCAGTTGGCTATTCACGGCCACGCACACAATGCAAAGGTGTTGAAGGCCCTTGTGTCGGGTGTCGAAGTGTATAACGTTTCTCTACCTGCAAGACGAGGTGTTACGCTGATAAAGCTTGCGGTAAAAGAAGTTGAGTAAGCAATGCCCTTCTTCATATAACTCCCTTGCTCAGCAACTCATTGAACGAGTAAGCCATCGGTGCTACTATCCATCTAAGTTTCACTCCACGTCTCCTAAGCGCTTGGTCTAAGCTTATCAGCTCGCGGAGGGCCTTGACGCTGCTCCTGGTACTCCTGATCTTCTCTATGATCTCGCGGAGCTCGCCCACCCGAACGTGCTCTTTAGCTACTTCAAGATGTGCCAGCACAGCACATGTATTAACATCCACCCCATCCTCTACACATTTACGTACAATAGAGTAGATCCTCACCGCCGTGTCAATATCTATAACAGCTCTCAGCTCTGGGCTTTTCTCTCCTAAGCGCATGAACACTTCAAAGAGCGATAATCCTTCAACTCTCACAGAAGCTTCAGAAAGTCCTATTTCGTCTACAAGTAGCAGAAGTGCGCCTCCGATATTCCTAGTACTCTTAATGAACTCTATCGCTTCGTTTACTCCCGCGCTCAGCAGCGCATCACGAACCACACTTCTCAGTTCGCTCAACGATACGGAACGCTGCCTGTAAACAGCGGAGAATAATCCCATCATTACGGTCGATAGAGATGCCGAAATATCGTAGTCATGCC
>QMWT01000085.1 GCA_003661775.1 Thermoprotei archaeon | reverse complement strand
GGCCGTATAGCCAGGGAATGCTAAGGTGAATACGGAGAACTTCACCATAACTCCTCACCTACCATCTTATCGGATCATCGATGATATAAAGTTGTTTAAGCTATTCTAGCGGTGTCGTTTTGACAGGAGCTATTAAGCTATTAAAAAGGTAAATAATAAAGAACGTTCATGTTAAAGTCCCTTAAAACTGTACGCTAGTTTTTTCAACCCTATTCTAGCTTCTATGCGCTTATCCTTGACCTCAATTCGTATAGCGAGCTCCTCAGGGGTCTCCTCAGTAATCGAGGTCTCAACCTTAGGTATCGTTCCAGCCTTGTATGCATGCAGAATGGTTACGAAGACGTATCTTTTGGTCTTAAGCAGAGGCGAAATTGACACATATGCATTCTCTTGTGTCGTCGGTCCTCTTCTAGATTCATAGGAACTCTTACTTGAACGATAGCTTATGACCCTAGGCTCATCTGGACCAGGCCTCAGGAATGATATTTTAAGAACAGCTGGCTCGTTCACCACCTCTAGTCCCCGCTCATTCTCATGTAATTCCCCATCCGGATGGAATAATAGCTCGAACTTCCTAGGCCTATCAGACTCCACTTCATCGACGAGTATGAGGGTCCTAGGCTTAATGAAGATCAACCACCTGTTGAACTTCTTCAGCATATCAGCATAGGCTCTTCGTCCATCGCTTATGAGGACGTCTATCACGTCTGTGAATTCGGCTTTGATTATGGAGCCGTAACTCTTGGGACCATATGTCTGGCCCATGCCATCTACCAAGAGCGTGTTATGCCCTAGTGTCGAGTTGGCCTCATAGCACCATCTACGCTCCCTGACATCGAAGAAGCCCAGTCCCTTATCTGGCGTATAAGGCCAGGAGCCTAGATCCTTAATGAGCCTCTTTCCATATGCGTAGAATACGAAGGAATTTATGTCTAAGTGCGAGTGCGGAGCGAACGTCGTTCCGGCCTTAAAGCCTAGAAAGCTAGCCTCATTACCCCAGTCGCTTCTCGAGACTACTACGCCTATGTCCTTAAATAGCTTATGAGGCGGCAAGTCTGGCTCCTTATACTTAAGGCTCTCATCATAGAATATCAGGTAATAGGGGTCTTCGGATCTAAGCTTCCAGGCGAGCCACTGTAGATAGGGGTCTCGGTATTCGGAAGCGAGCTTTGCGATCAACCAACCTGATGGCGGCCTATAGCCACAATCCGAGAAGTTGAAGCACTTACCATCTGGCGTGTAAAGGTAGAGAGCGAAATGTCCCGTTATCTTCAACTTCGGGTGGTCGTAGAGGTTCACCTCCCCCTGGCTTACCCTTTTAAGGGCTTCCACGAACTTAACGCCCTCTCCTATGCCATAGCTCCAATATCCCACACCCTCATCGTAGCCTCCATCGGTCCCTATTCTGTCGAACACTGCTATGACGCCCTCTATTGCCTCCTTAATGCACTCCTTGAACTTATCATACCCATCGCATATGGATAACGCGGCTAGGCCCATGTTCCCGCATATGACGCTTCTCCAGTTATGGGTCGCTATGCTCCACCACTCAAGTTTATTTGAGGAGATGTTCCTGAAGGGCTCTAAAGCCCTTTTAATCAACGTCTCCCTAACCTCCTCCTTAGTATTATCGTCCATGTAATCCCATAGCCAGTCATAGATGAGCCCTAATACGCCGGCTACACCAGCCACGCCTAAATCAACCTTGAGGGGCCTATGAGGTGGCATTACCCAGCTCTCAGCTTTCATGATAGCCTTCACGAGATCCATGGTGAACGCAGCAAATTCCTCATCACCTGTCAAGGCATAGGCGAAGGCAGATCCCAAGGCAATGCGAGACGAGAACCTCGCCTCCTTGACTCCAGTGAGCTTAGCCTCCCTCAACCTTGCGATTCCAGACCTAACTTTCTCCGTGAATTCGCTCAGATCCCCGAGCATCAACTCGATTTTGCGTTTAAGCCTTGGTATTTCCTCTCTCGAAAAGAGGAGGTATGGATGTTCATGCATCGATGGTTTCCAAGAATTCAAAAACGCATTAATATCTACCTTAGACCTCATACCTTTCATCAATTAGTAATGTCTAAGTGCTAATAGTTTATAATAATTTCGGTTAAATAAGGAGAAATAAGGAGAATTAACTCTTAAATAGCGTTTTTCAGAGAGTTTAAAATGTGAGGCGGCCTATAGTCTTAATTCTAATAATGATTATAGCGGTATCATGTTCGCAATGTTACTCGATACTCGGCATCCTCAAAGCATCGGGTAATCCTTCGAGTTTTAAAAGCGATATTCCGTATAAAATTAAAATCAGTGGGCATCCAAGACTCTTCTTCACGAAGAGGGATCTCCCAGCCATAAAGGAGAAGATAAATGCGGATAACATAACTAAAGCGTTATACGCTAGGCTTATAGCTCAGTGCGAGAAGTATGTGATTAGCGAACTACCGGCGCCGAGAAGCTCGGGGTGGTGTAGATATCTTAGGGGGGCTAGAGATGCCGTAATTCAAATGGAGCAATGTGCGCTTGCATACCTTCTCACTGGTAATAGGGACTTCTTAGAAAGAGCTAGGGCTGTTATAAGGACCGTTCTAAGATGGGATAGGTGGGTGGATCCCGATCACGAAGGTCCAGGTGTTCAATCAGACCTCATGACCGCTGAGATAAGCAGGGGATTGGCTATAGCCTATGATTGGCTTTATGATGCTCTGACACCTGAAGAACTCAGGGCCATACGGGAGGCCCTTTCAAAGCGGGCGGCGTCTCGAATCTACGCAAATTCCAAGTTAGGGATTTGGTGGGCGACGGAGAGGGGGCATCATAGTAACTGGTGTGGGGTTCTCCATGGAGGCCTCGGATTAGCTGGTCTGGCTCTTTTAGGTGAGGAGCCCGACGCCCCTCTTTGGATCGAGCGGGCTAAAGAGCAAATAATAGCGTTCCTGAACGCTGGCGGCATTGATGGAGGGTGGGCTGAAGGACTGGGTTATTGGGCCTACGGAGTAGGCTATGCCGTGTTATTCATAGATGCCTTAAGGAGGGTTACGGGTGAAGACCTATACGTTCATCCTTACCTTAAGAAGACCCCCTATTTCCCCGTCTATGCTGTAATGCCAGACTTCTCGGGCTATGTTAACTTCGCTGATTCCTGGTATGGTGGCGTAAGAGGTCTCGTAAGCTTGTTATTTAGGCTTTCCAGCGAGTATAAGAACCCGTATTCTCAGTGGACAGCCCTTAAGATACTGGAGCTAAGGGGTAGCGATACTAGCTCCCTTCACTGGAATCTCCTGTGGTATGATCCCTCGTTAAAGCCCAAGAACCCATCGGGCTCCCTTCCCAGCTCTAAGGTCTTCAGGGGTATCAGATGGGTGATCATAAGGACGGGGTGGAATGAGAGTGACATGCTTCTGGCTACAAAGGGTGGCACCAATACCGAGCCCCATAGGCATTTCGACTGCGGGAGCTTCGTGCTAAATTGCTTTGGAGAGAGGCTCGTGACGGATCCTGGAGCAGGGACTTACTCCAAGTGGTATTGGACGGGAGTTGACTATCATGTCGCTACGATAGGCCATAGTACACTCTTAGTAAATGGTGAGGGACAGACAAAGTCACCTGAGCCAGGTGCCGTTATCAGAGACTGGTTGTTTTCAGGATGGTTTAACTACGTGGAATTGGAGCTCGCCCCGGTTTATACTAGGCTTCTAAGTGCAAGAAGAGCCTTTGTGGTGTTCGGGAAACCCCCTATGATAGTAATATTCGATGCCATTACTCCGAGGTGGCCTAACGTCAAAATAGAATGGCTCCTACACTTTATGGGCGATGTTAGGATCGAACATGGCTCGATAAAGATCGATATGGACGACGCTAGACTTATAGTTCAACCCCTCACTAAATTAAGAGGGGGTATTTCAATTAATTCCGGTGAAGGCGATAAATACCTAAGATTTGAAATTGGCCTAAATAACGCGATCCTACTATATCCGGTAAGCCTTAAATGGGATGTGGTGCCCGAAGTTCCTCCGTTTAGGACATACCAACATGATTCAATTTTGATAGAACTAAATAGGTCTCTGAGCACCGATTACGTGTTATTTAACCCATCTGGGGATTTCATAAGCGATTTTAATGAAATAAAGACCGATGGATACTTATGCGTATTAACGGAATCCTATAGGGGGGAAATAGAGAGGTTAGCTTTGATATTCGGTAAAACGCTGATTTATAGGGATCATTATCTGGTAAATTCAAATACGCCTATATCCATAGTCATTGAGAAATCCTCGAAGGGGATGCGAGGAATCATTAGGCTAAACTCATCTTCAGAGATATCGCTTAAAGAGTTCATCCCCTTAAATGCTCTAAAGGTAAATGGGAGTATGGATTATCCT
>QMWT01000084.1 GCA_003661775.1 Thermoprotei archaeon | reverse complement strand
ATCAGAAATTGGTAGGTGCTGAAAAAGGTGAAGATGAGTAATGCGACGCCTATGAAAAGAACAATGAATCCGGATGCCTTCACACTATCCATTCCAGTCTCTCCTTTGATGTCTTATCTTAATATTTTAGTCTTCTATATAAAGCCGATAGAAATCTCTCTTTGTATCAGAGCTCTATGTCTTTCATCCCTACAAACTTAAAAATAAGAGTGTGATTCTTTTTCCTATTCTTTCTCAGTTAACTTTCTCCCGGCAAGCTTCTCCATTGCAACTATTGCCGCTTGTGTCCCCTTCTCTCCAAGCCCCTCAGCTTCTACTGCCCTGAGCATCTGCTGAACTAGCGCTGTGCCTGGCAGGGGAAGCCCAAGCTCGGCTGCAAATGACAAGACAAGCCTCAAATCTTTTTGTTGATGTCTTATCTTAAATCCAGGCTTGAAGTCTCTTTCAACCATTTTCGGCCCTAGATTTGAAAGCATCCATGAGCCTGCTGCTCCAGCAGTGACGACGTTTAAGAGCTTCTTTAGGTCAAGCCCGGCTTTTGCCCCCAGCATCAATCCTTCACAGACAGCTTGAATATTCAATGCACATATGACCTGATTGCAGAGCTTCGTCGTTTGACCCATCCCGTTCGGCCCCATATACGTGATTCTTTTCCCTAGCACCTCAAGTATAGGTAGGCATTCCTCGAATGTCTCTTTTGGACCTCCAACCATTATTGAGAGCGTTCCCTTTATCGCCCCTATCTCACCTCCACTTACAGGAGCATCAAGCATCTTAACCCCCTTCTCCGCAAGTTTCTCTGCAACTTTCCTAGCAACTGTAGGTGAGATTGTGCTCATGTCGATTAGGATGAGTCCGGGATGTGCTCCGTGAATAACTCCTTGAGGCCCAAGCACAACCTCCTCAACATCAGGAGAGTCTGTCACCATTGTTATAACAACATCTGATTTCTCAGCAACCTCTTTAGGAGACTCCGCCCCCTCAGCGCCTGCAGCTAAAAGATCATTCATCTTAGATCTTGTTCGGTTCCATACAACCATTGGATAGCCAGCTTTAAGAAGGTTCATAGCCATAGGTTTGCCCATAACACCTAATCCGATAAATCCGATCTTCTTTTTTCCACTCATTCGTCACACCTCACGATAATAAACGGCATGAAAGAAAATAACTCTTTTTGGCATAAAAGTCCTTTCATCAGAGTCCATTGAGAAAAGCCAAAATATTTAAGAACTTCTCCCTTGAAGCTAATTATTAGAGAAGTGGGCGAGTAGATCAGTCTGGAACGATCGCGGCGTTGGCATCGCCGAGGTCGGGGGTTCAAATCCCCCCTCGTCCACCAAAATTGGCTTTTTAGGATTTTTGGGAAGCGTCTTTGTGAAAAGAGGTAAAGATAAATGTTTGTTTTTTGTACTATAGAGTTAGCCATGAGGAGAATTATTCAAGTTAAAGTTTACAAGGGAGAAAAGTATTACGTTGCCGAGTGCCTCGACCTACCTGTGGTTTCTCAAGGTAAAACCTTAGACGAGGTAGTGGCGAATATTAAAGAGGCGATTGAGCTCCACTTAGAGGACGAAGATTTAGAGGAATTAGAGATTCTCCCCGATTATTCGATTCTAATAAATCTGGAACTGCCGGCCTATGCCAAAGCTTAAAGTCCTCAGCGGCGGGAACGTTATAAAGATTCTTTCTAGATTCGGCTTTAAAATTGTCTCTCAGAGAGGAAGCCACGTAAAATTAAGAAGAATTCTATCAGACGGAACAAAACAGACGCTCACAATTCCTCTTCATGAAGAACTAGATAGGGGAACCTTAAGAGCAATCTACAGGCAGGCTTTAAGATACATCCCCGAAGAAAAACTGAAACCCTATTTTTATGGATGATCTGAATAACCACTAAAATGATGCAAATATCTGTCTCTATCGATCTATTTTTTAGAATTTTGATATAAAATTGCTTAGAACTTGCTTTTTCCGGGAGATTTAAACGAGAGAAGTAATCTACCCTCGTCCACCAAATTTCGCATAGTTTTAGGCTTATTTTTGCAAAAAGATTGCCTAAAATCAGTTTTTCTTCCTTTTCCGTTTAGCTTTAAGGTTTGCATTTCTCGCTTCTTTTTTAGTAATAGCATAGTAAAAATTTACATCCCATCTTTGTCATACCCTTGAGGAAGGAACTTCCTAATTACTTTTTCGAGAAATAAGCGATAGTCCTTAGCGATTACAATCTGAAAATGTCTTTCTACTTTTTCACTTCTTCTTTGCGTCTTTTTGAAAAGGGAATACATAACAATCAAGATAATAAATGGTAAGATAGAAGTAATCGAGGTGATAATTAAACCGAATATTCATGCACAACAAAGGAATACAACTATAAAATACGAAGGTATCATAACTGTGTGAAATCGTTTTCTCAACCGTTTGTGAATCCAAACATGAAAAGGACTAATGCTTGACTCAATTTTCTTATGTTGATTATTCCAGAAATTCTGATTCACTACTTTTATCATCTCTTCCAATACTCTTTGAGCGTAGGTAGCGTAATAGCCGAAATTAGCAAAAGAATAGACCCCAAAATAAAACAAAACTCAACAAATTATAAGCCAAATAGCTTTTGTAGTTTGTATTAATAAAGACGATTTCAGAATTGAGAAGATTTTGTGCAACTTGCAAAACACTGAACAAACCAAAAAGGAGATGCTGCGAAGAAACTAGCGCGCTTCCGCTCTGTCCGAATGAAAATCAAGTATAGCTCACAACATTTGAATCTCATCATCAGTCACAATTATCACCTTATCTATTAATTTCTGATGACTACCTATTCTCAATAATATAAACTTACTTTTGCATAATATATAAAATCTAATCGTTATTATTAAAAATGGGAATTTGAAGTGTCTGAAGAATTTATAATCCCCCTTATCATTGCCTTAATCGCGGCGATCTTAGGTCCTTGGATTATCGAATACTGGAAGTGGAGAACTGAGCCTAAGAGAAGAATATTGCAGGAGAAGGAGATTCGTTATTTTAATTTGCTAACAAACCTCACAGGGTTCTATGAAGGGCAATATGACCCAACAAAGATAGAGATATTTTATGAACATTATAGAACGGCTTGGCTATACGTGCCAGATAGTGTAATCAAATCAATTAACAAGTTCTTTGAAGCTCAAGGCATTCAACAGACGGAGTTACGCGAAGTCGAAAAAGCCACATGTAATATGATTTGGCAAATGAGGCGCGATTTCTACGGAGATACTAGTCTAAGTCCCGAAGAATTTCTATTCATTAAACCCAAAAATTAAAAAAACTTGTGCTATCTTGAAATAGAATACGTAAAGCCCGAATACTGGAAAGTCATCTAAATTATTTATGATGGCAGAATATCCTAAAAAATCTTAGAAGCAAATAACAAGTGCATACAAAGCATCACTTATGTAAAATCTGCTTATAACCTGCTTTTTCCGGGAAATTTAAACGAGAATAACCGGATTTATTAGTTTCATTATTTAAAAAGAACTTTGGCCGTTATAATAGCACGCGCATCAGATTCCTCCCGCCATTAAACACTCAATTGAAGAGGCTGAGAAAGCTCTTTCAATAGCAAATTATCGATCAGGCGTTGTGATGTGCCGACGAACTATTGAAGCTCTACTCAAATTTGCTTTCCTCGACTCCTTTGCATTCCAGCTACTGATCAAAAAGGTAGAGCATTAAAGTTACATGCTATGATAGAAAAGTTCAAACAAGAATCTTCTCCAATTCCTGACCATCTACTTCTTGTTTTGGATTCTATTAGACTTATAGGAAATGTTCCAGGGCATAATTATTGATTTAGATGATCTATGAGAACTGCCTTTGTTGTGCGATTATATAACTATTCTACAATAAAGCATTTTTAAAGGAATCTTTCTTAAACAGATATGATAAAGATGAATAATATCGAAGAAATAAGAAGCAAGCTGGAAGAGCTTAAGCCAGTACTAAAAGATAGATTCAAAGTGGAAAATATTGGTTTTTTTGGTTCTTACGTAAGAGGCGAACAAAAAAGAGGCAGCGACTTAGACGTTCTAGTCGAGTTCTCTGAGCCGATTGGACTTTTCAAGTTTATTGAACTTGAAGATTTTCTAACCGAAAAGTTAGGTGTTAAAGTTGATTTAGTCATGAAGGATTCTCTGAAGCCCAGAATAAAGGAAAGCATACTAAAAGAGGCAGTCTATGTATGAAAAGAGATTACCGACTTTACGTCGATGATATACTCGAAGCCCTCAAAAAGATAGAGCGATACGTAGAAAGCCTAGGTTTTGACGAGTTTTCTAAGGATGAAAAAACCGTAGACGCGGTAATAAGGAATTTTGAAATTATTGGGGAAGCAACAAAACGTATACCAGAAAAGGT
>QMWT01000083.1 GCA_003661775.1 Thermoprotei archaeon | reverse complement strand
CGATAGCAGAGGGAAGCTCTTAGCCTAGAGGCCACGGCCTCTTCTAAGAGCAGCGTTTTTCCATTACCTCCATTAAGTAGGGGATAACGAATATCGCCACATCATCTTGAAATCTCCAGAAACCTCTACGCACTGACCTTGAAGATAGTTCCTCCATGCCTTAATGCTTTCCCGACGAGGCGGCGCGCTACGTAATCTCTGCATAAAACCTCCTGCTACAACCTGCTTGTACTTCATAGGAAAACCGCCGTCTCCCACTTAACCGCCGACCACATCGACCTCGCGACATAACGAGTAATTAAGGCTAGCAACATCAATCATTCCCAGGTCAAACAGCCCGTGAAGAGTTGGGAGGGCCTCTTCTGACCATGAACAGGGGGTGAAGAACAGGCTAGGCTCTGAGGCTCTCATAACCTTCTGTAAATATCTACGAGGTGGTTCCCTACAAGCATCGGCACTGCAGGCACGGTGTTGAGGTTAAGAGCAAATGAGATATCGCGTTCGTACCCCAGCTCCACAAGCTTCTTTCCGCTATCCCCCACACTCTTCACGAAACTCGGCAAATCTATTCCAAGGTTAACAACACCTTTCCACGCAAGGTAAGCCCCCCACGCCTTTTCACACATCTCAACATTCCTTACAGAGCTTGTGATCTCGTCTGTGATAGCCCCCGCAGCCAGGAGATCCTCGATAGCGAAGTGCTTAGAATCCCTGCCTGCACACACTATGCAGAGACTCTCTATCCCTTGTCTAGCCACGACCTGCGCCAGAAACTTGGCATTGACGAAAGAAGCTACGAATACCGAGCCAAATCCAAGCTCGCGTGCCTTAGCAACAGCTTGCGCACCCGAAGACGTTCTTATAACTAGGATCTTGCACTCCTTCAGCTTCCCACGCCTAAACAGCTCGATAAGCTCTGTAGGCGAATTTCCTATATCAGCACCGGGTTGCTTGGCGCCGCCTACCTCTATCGCTACTAAATATCCGGGTTTCCCCGAATACTTCCTCGCCTCCTCGACACTTCTGACGGGGATAACCCTCTCGATACCGAGGGAAAGGGCCAGCGCTACAGTCGCGGAAAATCTCAAAGCGTCTACAACGACCAGCGAATCAAAACCTTGATCTCTGCACCTGCTAACGCCTTCCACGAACCACTCCAGAGCGAGCTTCAACATCGCCAAGTCACCAAGAGCTCGGCGGAAATCTCTACACAGTCTAGGAGCTTAGATAGCGCATACTTATATAGTGTCGAGATGGTTAGAGTAATGACTAGCCTTGATCTCACTACATCCACTCAAAACTGAACCCAGTCGTAGGCTCACCCGCGAAGAAGTTCTCGAAGCTCTTAGACTATCGATAATCGCGGAGCTCGATGCTATAAACCTGTACCTTCAGCTAGCCCGCGCACTCGAAGACGAGGGTGCGAAGAGGGTTTTGAGAGATATAGCGCGCGAGGAGAAGACACATGTGGGTGAACTCTTAGAACTTCTTAAGAGGCTAGACCATGAGCAAGAGGAGGAGCTTAGAAAGGGTGCCGGGGAAGTCGCCGGGCTTCTGGGTAAGCAGTGAACTAACATCACATGCGCTTAAGCACGATCTCGACACTGTTTTTCTTCCGCTTGAGTTCATAGCTCCACATCCCGTTAGCTAGGTCTATGGACCCCCTATGCTTTTCATCCTCTATAATCTTCAGCAAGTTCCGCAGCATCTCCTCGACATTCTCGACCACGTACTCGTCATAAGATGTGAGATTCTCGCTCTTTATACTCCCCCTACGTATCCTGCCCACCAAACCCTCGATTATAGCAGCCAGCGATAGGAAGAAGCCCAGCGCAGCTGATGGTAATTCCCAGTAAAAGCTTAGAACCCCAAGAACTGCTACTGCTGAAAGTGCGAGAACTCTGATGAGGGTTAAGACTCCCGTAGATGAACAGCTAGCCGCCACATCTCTGAGCGCATGCTTGCTGCTCATCGAGATCGTGAGCTGGCATCTTCCGAAGAGGTGCGTAAGATTACAAGAATTGGTCCTGCTAAGGAAGTGTACCGTGAGTTTGATACTCCTGCACTCGTGGAGGCGCTCTATAAATCTCTCGAGCTTATGGGCTATCTTCACCTAGAGTCTCCCGGAGGACAATCTCTCCGCGGCAAATTACTAATTCTTGAATGCTTTAAGGTGGGTATACGACTACAATAGGCGTTGAGTTTATTGCCTCCTCCCTCTGTACTTAATCACCTGTATACTGGGTATGGAGTTGGGTATCGGTAATGTACGCAGGCAGAAGTCTACAAAATCCAATCTATCCCCCAGAACTAACTAGGTGTGCGAATGGTGGAATACATGACCGTAGACGATGATAGTATGCGTGTGATACGATCTGTAACCGAGGATATTGTGGAGCAGGACACAGTTGTAGGAAAGCACGTGTATGCAAACATGTATGGGTTCGACGACCCAGACCTGCTAAGGAACGAAGGAAAGCTGAAGGAGGTACTACTCGAAGCTGCACGACTTGCAAACATGACCGTAGCTGATGTGCTAAGCATCACGAGAACCGACGGTGTGTCCGTGGTGGTGCTAGTGATTGAAAGCCACCTAGCTATCCATACATGGGTCAAAGAGCGGTATGCTACCCTCGACATATACACTTGCGGGATCAAAAGCGATCCCTGGAAAGCCTTCGACCATATTATACATAAACTCAAGCCAAAGTTCTACACGGTCAACTACGTAGACAGAAGTAGTCAGCCCACACCTTCACCCGGTCTATAACCTTGTCAATGCGCTGAGAACGGCTTCTCTTGTCAGCGACAATACTTGCCGAGGCAATAGGCGTGAAGAGCGGTAATGTTGCTAGGGATCCGATGATGCTACGCGCAGTTTCGGGTACTAGGGTAAGAAAGTCATGACGACGTGCGGCACCGTCTTTTGTTTAGGATTACGGGCGTTGATCACTGCCCTTTTGTAGAAACTACCGTTGTAAGAGCATGTTGAAGAGCTGTAGGAACTTCTCTGCAATTTTATCGCTTCCATACATCTCAACGAATTTCATAGCGTTTCCCATGACTTTCTTCCTGAATTCTCCGTCCTCGATGAGAAGCCTAAGCTTTCTGATAAGATCCTCCAAGTTCCTGTACTTCACCACCGGCCCTACACCATCTTCGTCAGAGGGTATTGTCTCCACGTACCTACCGTCAGGTACCACTATGGGTACAAGGGTAGCCAGTGTCTGGTACACTGTTGAAGATACCACGACCTTGCCTTCACCTCGGCTTTTCGGCACTAGGTGTACGTCAGATGCTTTGATGTAACTATAGGCCTCGTTGAGCTGCAACCTCCTCCGCCACTGAACAACCCACGGCTTATCCACATCGAGAAGACCGTCAGAGCGCACGATCCAGTAGACAAGGTCGTAGCTCTTGCTGAGCCTATCAAGAGCCTCTAGATAGTCCTTGTACTCTTCGGGAGGTTGCCTACCGAAAGTAAAGAAGAGTGTTTTATCCTTAGCGAAATCCGGTCTTTCGGGCTTCACGTTCAGGCCTTTGAAACAGGGGTAGGGGATAATACTCACCTTCTCGAGCTCTGATCTCTCTAAGTACCTCGCCAAGATCTCGTCGACGAACCTCTGATCGAAGACAGCATAGCTGTCGAACTTAATATTCTTAAAGGGTTCGAACTCTGCGGATGTTGTACAGTGTATCACTGCGACTACCGGCACTCCACGATTATGAAGGATCTCCACAAGTATACTTAGGCTCCTAGCGGGAAGCCTACCGTAGAGCTCCACCAGCAACACGTCCATATCAAACGACAAGATCTTCTCAATATCTATGTAGCCGCTCTGCGGGTCGTCAGCTTCATCATAGCACCGCACAACCCAAGGTTCCTCATCGTCGTTTATGAGCTTGTGATGCCAATCTCTGCTGGCGCTTAGTGGATTTGGTGCGAATACCGCTACCTTGTGTCCTCTCCTCACCCACTCCCACGCAATGAGCTCTGCGTGAAGGGATACTCCGCAGGTTGCATTCCACCGAGATAAGATCCCTATCCTCAACCTCTTCAAATCTTCATCACCTCTGACACTCTAAGCTAAGCTAGAGCGGTAAAGCGATAGTACCTATCTCATGTGGAACGAACTGCTAGCGCATACTACTAGTTAGCTATCTGAAGTTAAGAACCTCACCCACTGGGCCTTAGCAGATATGCCAACTATGCGTGTAGGGGTTCGCCTCTCTATATGTTTGTGTATATTGTCATTGGCTCATACCTGTTCCTCTCCCGTCGGGCGGGGCTTCACTCTTCATTGGGGGGTGTTCGCCGCCGGCCCCGGGGCGGCGGCACATCTACACACAATGCTGCTCTAGACAAGAATACAGCAACAACACAACAAACGAAAACATGTAAAACAT
>QMWT01000082.1 GCA_003661775.1 Thermoprotei archaeon | reverse complement strand
GGCGTAGACTATGTGGCAGTACTGGGCGGGAATCTAGGGCGTAAACTCGAAGCGATGTTGCGTGGTACCGGAATTAAGGTTATAACTTTACCGCGTCCTGCAGTTGTACGTGAACGTGATAGAAGCGATAGAAGATTTTTGAGGAAGCAGAATTATCAGAGGTTCTTCATGAATGCGCGGAGGGTGTGCCTTGACGTTGACTCGATCGGGTTCGTTGATTCCTGTCTGTTTACCGGAGAGGCTGTTGAAAGTGATGTTCTAGCAAAACTAAGTGATGTGCTGGGAACGAAGGTTCTGCTAGGAGCTTATCATGAGGACTTAATTACCGTTGTTGTGGAGAGAGGACGCGAACCAACTGTCATGACGCGTCTCCGCGAAGCAGGGGGTAAGGACTTGTACATTGTACCTAATAAGGTTAGTCTAAGAATAATATCATCGGTAATAGGAACTGATGGAAAAGAGAAGGCGCCAGCACTCATAGACGTTATAGATGTTGAAAATCGTAAGCTTTGTTTATATACTCCGTATCAGGGCGATATCCAGGCAGTTGTAGTTGGCAGAATTAGAATAAATGAGGAGTGGGAGGAAGTTGGAAGACCCCTTAAATGCCTACTCTAGGTGTTGAACGATGTCGCTTTCGAAGTTTGTAGGGGAACTAAAGCAGCTGGGCATGGTGAAAAGCCTAGAGAAAGTTCTCCAAAGAGAACTCGAGCCCACGCGCTATCTCAGAGAAAGTGATGTTGAAGGGAAAACCCTACTCTTCAGAGTTGTAGGAAGCGATGTGATATGTGCAGGAAATGTGGTTAATACTCGTTATAAGCTCTACAGAGCGCTTTATGCTAGTAGCGATGAAGATGCTTACACCAAGCTTCTCAAAGCATTAGAAAGTCCTACGAAGCCTAGAGAGGGCGATTTCAACAATTACTACGAGGAGAAGAAAGAGGTATCTCTGAACAGGTTACCGTTCATAAAGTTCTATCCAGGAGACGGGGGTTACTACATCACGTCGTCTATATTCATTTCATGTATAGAGTTAGAAGGTAGAGAGGTTTGTAACGCATCGGTCCACAGAACTATGCTGATCGATGAGAAGAAAGTTGTTGCTAGGATTGTACCTCGGCATCTTAGATACATATACAACATGTATTCGGAGCGTGGACTCGAAACTCCTGTAGCGATAGTAGTGGGAATACACCCGGCTATCATGTTGGCAGCAGCTTCCTCGCCGGAATTCGGCGTTTTCGAACTCTGGTGCGCGGCTAGTTTACTCCCAGAGCTCGTAGTTGTGAGGACTCCTAAGTACGGGATCCCCGTACCAGCACGAGCTTCCCTGGTGATCGAGGGTAGAATAACGCGGAGATTTGCGAAGGAAGGTCCATTTGTCGATCTAACGGGAACGTATGATAGGGTCAGGCAAGAACCGTTGATAGAAGTCGAGAATGTGTATATGGGTAATGAGCTGTTTCACATAATTTTGCCTGGAGGCGATGAGCATATGTTGCTCCAAGGATTTTCGCGTGAAGCATCCATCTGGAGGGCTGTGAGACATGTTGTCCCTAAGGTACGTAAAGTTAGGTTGACTCCGGGAGGCGGTAGATGGCTTCACGCCGTGATCTCGATCTCTAAGCTGAGCGATGGTGACCCCAAAGTTGTCGGAATGGCGGCTTTTGCAGCACATCCAAGCTTGAAGACTGTGATCGTGGTTGACGAGGATATAGACCCTGATGACCTTCTCTCTGTTGAATGGGCTTTAGCTACTAGGTTCCAAGCCTCCAAAGATCTAGCCGTGATCAAAGATGTGAGATGTTCAACACTAGATCCTAGCTCCAAAGATGGTATATGTGATAAAGTCATAATCGATGCGACGGCGCCTTTAGCCGAAAAAGATAGATTTAGAAAGGTCGAGCTGTAGGTGTGATTATGTACTTAACACGCTACGAGGAAAGGATGCTGCAGGGTGAAGAAGGCGAGGTTAAGAGGAAGGCCCTTGAGGTTATAGTGAAAATAGGCGAGGTTGTCGGCGCTGAGAGGCTTATAGATGTAGTACATGCACATGTTTCAGGGATATCCTACTTCTCTATAGGTGACTATGGTCTAGAGCTTCTTGAAGAGCTTCAGGGCAGCGGGACCAAGGTTACGGTATTCACCACAGCAAATCCGTATTCTCTCGCCTTAACACCTGATTTCTGTAAATTATTCGAAGAGCATGTGATCGCTAAGCAGCGCAGGATCGTAGACATTCTGAAAAAGATGGGGGTTGCTGAGAGCTTTACCTGTACACCTTATCTACTGAGAACTCCTAAGCAAGGTGAGCACCTGGCATGGGCAGAGTCGAACGCTGTACTATATGCGAATAGTGTTCTAGACGCCTATACCAATCGAGAAGGCGGGATAGTAGCGCTTATGGCAGCTATAGTAGGTAAAACCTACTGCGGCGGTATGCACCTCTATAAAAATAGGATCCCGCGTGTCCACGTAATTGTAAGAGGTTCGATAAGGAGCAGGGTAGTGGCAGGTCTTGTGGGATACAAAATAGGGGAGTTAGTGAAGGAAGTGCCGTATATATCATTCACTTCTGTAACTCCATCGGATCTGCCGATAGGCTCGATAAAGCAGATGCTGGCCGCTCTAGGAACAAGCTCGGATCTAGCGATGGCAGTTATAGAAAGAGTTACGCCCAACTATCGGGAATACTTGAGAAGGGCTGATCTGAGTAAGAGAGTTGTAATAAACGTGGAAGAGATCGTCAAGGAACCATGTACATCCTCTGGCGATGTGCTTTTTGTAGGATGTCCACACCTAGATCTTGAGGAGTTAAAAGAGCTAACACTTCTCCTTGAGCGAGGACTTGCTAATAATTTCCGCGAAGTGTGGGTCGGAGTTTCTGCGAAGGTTTTCGAATTAGGATATAGGCTTGGGCTAGTCCAAAAACTTCGAGAACATGGCGTGAAATTCGCTGTTAATGCGTGTCCGGTAGTTACTAAGTTAGATACCTCGAATAAAGTCGAGATTGTTACGGATTCTGTTAAAGCATTTAGCTACATACCTCGTATCTCAGGTAGAAGTACATCACTTTTGGATCCGAAGGTGTGGTAGTGATGTTCTTCATGGTTAAGGGGGTTCTCGGAGGAGATGTTGAAGGAGAAGCCGTTGTCACGAAGCCTCTGTCGCCTCTAGGCGATATAGATCCCAGAACAGGTAATGTCAGGGTGAATTCCGAGGTTGTGAGCATAAAAGGGAAAATAGTTATCATGGAGCGTATGAAGGGCAGTACAGTAGGTTCATATGTGCTGTACGCTCTTGGACGGCGCGGAACAGCTCCTAAAGCCATAGTTGTTAGCTACGCAGATCCTGTCTTAGTAGCAGGTTGTGTGCTCGGCAATATAACCCTTGCATATGGTGTAGAACGAGCTTTCTTTAGGTACGTAAGAACTGGTTCGAGGGTTAGAATAAATAGCAGTTTAAAGAGGGTTGAGTTGGTGGATGTGTAGAGGTATATTAATAGCTATTGAGGGTATTGACGGTGCTGGGAAAACAACCATAGCGAAAATGCTTGTGGAAGGGCTCCGTAAAATGGGGATTAAAGCTGTTTACACTTATGAACCTTACGATACTCCAGTGGCAAAGCTCCTGGAGCAGCTTCTAGGCAAGATATCGCCGACTGCTGAAGCGCTGATGCTGGCTGCTGATCGTGTAATTCACGTTGACACGGTGATCCTGCCTAGTCTAAAACGATGCGATGTTGTGATTACCGATAGGTACTTCTATTCGTCTATGGCTTACCAAGGAGCACGCGGGGTCGATATCGAATGGATCCGCGAGATAAATCGTTTTGCACCGATACCAGATATAGGAATATATCTTGATATAGATGTCGAAACGGCGCTGGAGAGATTAAGGCGGAAGGGATTATCGAAACGGTGGAGGTACTACGAAGAGAACATCGCCATTCTCTATAAAGCACGCGAAATATACCTAGGACTAGCCTCAAGAGGAGAGCTAATGCTCTTCGATGCTGAGAGGCCTTTGAAAGAGGTGTTCACTGAGGTTAAGAATTATGTAATTAAGAGAATTAGGAAGATTTCTTAGATTTGCCTTCATCATGCTGGAGTAAGGTTTTGATTCTCTCAACCCTCTCAATTACATCGAGCCACGAAGTTAATACCCTTAGAAGGGATAGGGTGTCTTCGCTGCCTTCTCTCTGAAGAACTCTTGTGATCTTAGATATCTCGCTGCTGGCAACTTTCTCGAGTTCTGTTAATACTGATAATGTTGATGCCTCCGCGATCTCTTCTTCGGTCCTCGCGATAAATATCCTGCCGTGTATAGGGCACATCACTTCGCCGCTTTTCAACCTGAAGAGCGGTAGGCCGCACTCAGGACAAGTATCGGATAACATTGTTGCTCC
>QMWT01000081.1 GCA_003661775.1 Thermoprotei archaeon | reverse complement strand
GTTCAGGGTTGAGAGCGTGGATCCTACGGGGGCAGGGGACTGTTTCCAAGCTGCGTTCATCCTCAAACTCCTCGAGGTTCTGGGGAAAAGTGCGGAGCCTAGAGAAGGTCTCGAGACACTCACCCCCGACCAGCTCGCCGAGGTGCTCCTCTACGCTCAGGCAGCAGGCGCTCTAGCAACTATGGCTCCAGGAGCCCTGGGAGCCCTCCGCGCAGACCTCCTCGAGATGCTGATCGGAGAGCAGAGGGCCGAGGTCATGGCGAGGACGCGGATCACAGAGCTCTAGAGAAATTCCCTAGATTGCACTGCTATCCTTGGAAAAGATTTTGTTGATCGGGCCAGGGTCGCAGATCGGTGTGATTAACAACCGCCCCTTTTAGATATACTCACTATACTCCTTCCAAGGGTCCACGAGGAGATATCTTGATAGGGGTATACGTCCGTATATTCTTAACGTGTTGGCTGATCTTCTTCAACCACCTTTAATCCAAGTAGACTCGCTATATTCTTCAAATCCTCTCTCCAATCGCCGTAGAAAGCCACTCTATGCCAACCCGCCCTTCTTACCCAATTATTAATTAGAGCTCTTGTATTGGTTCTACCAACTAATTTTACTGCGCAAGCTCTCAGCGAGTATTCATTCCTTACAGTTCTAGCCGTATGTATTGTCAATGTTCTTTGATCAGGACTTAAACCAGCAACTGTTATCGTTTCATCGAGAGGTAGTTCAACATATATCGATGCTCTTTTAGACCCTGAATGAGCAGGTGTTATTTTGTAAGGGACTTTCCTGATGTCCCCATAACCATACGGGGTAATAGGAGCAAAGCAATGGTAGTAAACCACTTCGTCTGTCTGAGTATCAGGACTTGGATCATTTATAAACCCTGGAACGTTGCCTAAGTGTTTCATAATCAGTAATAGAACTGCAGAATAGATGTCGGCCTCGCAAATCGGAATAGCCTCATTATTTTTGATAAGCTCCATATATGCTAGACAGGGCCAAGCATCTAAGAACTTATTCCAATACAGCACAATACAGTCGATCGCTACAGCATCGACATTGAGATCCCTTACAGCATTCCTTATAGCAATATACAACTTTGCTGACTTTACTATTTCATCCTTATTATCTTCAATGACCTCCTCAGCTTCTTTCATCCATTTTTCAGCAATTCTTCTTGCTTCATTCTCATCGACCTTGCTGTAATACTTCTCGACAAACTCGTTCGAGCTCATTAATACTATATCTATTCCAAATAATCCTTGTACGTTTCTCATTGCGGCCCAGAGATCTACGCTAAGAGGGAATTCGCACCACGCTAAGCTCTTTACTACCGGGCCTACTATCAATAACAGACGTGAATTCCTTAACTTATGTATAGTTACCAAATAGTTGATATACCTCTTAAGAAGATTTTCATCATCAATCCTCCTAGCTACTTCACCTATAACCGGTAGATTTTCCTCTCTTGCTTTAGCAAACGCCAATAAGAAGTCTCCAGCACCTTCGTAGGTTTCGCCGATCAAAATAACCGGTTTACCACTACGTAAAATAGGCATGTAATCAGAGAACACGCTAGTAAGAACAAATATTATATACCCTGCGACATCGTATGTTTGCTTCAACACCTCTAAAGCATCGCTCATACTAGCTACTTTATGAAAGGAGAACTCCACATCAGGAAACAACCGGGTTATCTTTTCTGTTAATTTATCCATGGCGTTCTTCAAAACCTCTTCTCGAACACCTGCATAAATCACTCCTATTTTGGGTTTATTTTGTGAACCCATTATTTAGCTACCCCATCGCGTTCCCAATCGATCCTCGATCTCCAAAATATTTAATTCCTGATCTCCACCACCTGGCTCGTTTAAGCTTGAGGATCACGAAGCGGTTTAGTACGTGAAGTATAGAGTACTCCAGAATAACGAATTATTTCATGCAAACTCTAGGTGCTACATTACCTATAGATACGATAAAGAGTGTTGTCCAGGACACCACCATCACAATTTCCATGTTTCTTAGCTGTGTTACGCATCATACGAATACTGTGGTTCTAGGGAAGATTGTTATCAAAGTATATCTAAGCTCCTGAGCATGAAGATCACGTTTAAAACCTTTGCCAAAGAGCCTAGTAAAGCTCTATCATTATCGATACGGCGGATCCCTGCGTAGCCCGTCAAGGAGAGGATAGTTGCAGAGGTTCAGGGTCTTGAGCTCTAGAGGGAGGTAGATACACTACACATAAACGGGGCTCGGGTAGAAGATCGCTGTAGAGATGGCTGCATGATATTAATCAACAAATAAATGAATTTCTCTAGAGCCTGAAACTTCTCTTAGCCTTCCTCTTCTTCCCCCAGTCGGCCCTGATGCTCTTCGAGATACCCCTAAGCTTGTTGACGTAGTTTATGGCTGTTAGCGCCGCGACAACACCGCTCGCCGCGGCTATGACAGCCTGTTTGTAGGGTGTAGAGGCTAGGTCTCCAGCGGCGAAGAGGCCGGGGGTCCTCGTCTGTCCATAGATATCCGCCACAACCTCCCCCTTCTCATTGATATCCACGTAGGGCTTCAGGAAGTCTATCCTCGTCTCGAACCCCATCTCCACAAACACCGCGTCGACCTTGAGGATCTTCTCCTCGTTCTGCCTAGCTATTTTCGCAGCCTCGACCCGGTTCTCCCCATAGATATCAACAACCCTGTACCTGGGGTACACCTCGACGTTCGAGAACCTCTTGGCGACCTCTATACTCGGATCCTTCTCGCGGGGCACGATGTAGTGAAGCTTCTTGACCAGGGGGGCTAGGAACTCCAGACCCTCGACACCCTTCTCGCCGAAGCTGACGAGGGCAACCTCCCTACCCCTATACAGGGGGCCGTCGCACACAACACAGTAGCTCAGGCCCTTACCAACAAACCGTTCCTCGGCGTCTACGCCCAGCCTCCTAGGAGCTTTGCCGCACGCAGCAATGACTGCTAAGGACTTGAACTTCCACCCCCTCCCCGTCTCAATAACAAAGCTGCTGCCCTCCCTAGAGAGCTTGACAACCTCGTCTATTACCACCTGCGCACCGAAGTCCATAGCCTGTTTCTGAACCCTCATAGCCAGGTCGAGGCCCTTGACGGGCTCCACACCGGGGTAGTTCTCTATGAGGCTGGCGTACGTTAGCTGCCCACCCACGTCGATAGATACTACTACTGTTCTCAGCCCCTGCCTAGCAGTGTAGAGCGCAGCCGACAACCCGGCTATGCCGCCGCCAATAACAACAACATCCACTTCCTCAACAATCTCTTCCACGCCCATACCCAAGCCCGTGGAGACATAGACACGCACAACCCTTATAGTTCTACCCCGAATGAAACTCCTGTCGTAACGTAAACCCCGTTCTCAACAACTCTTGTCACGGCGGAGGTATTCCCGCAGCAGATCCCAGAGCCCCCGCCCTAGGTCAGGTAACGGTACCCAGGGGTACACACGCGGCGCACACATCATCGGGTTGCTGCTCTGAGAAAACGTGATGACTGCCGGCTCTACATAGCTACTTTCTTCGTTACTATCCACAGCACGCCGGCCATAGCCAACGCCGCTATGCTCACGATGAGCAAGTCCATGGTGTTCCTAGTGATGACTGCCGCTATCACCTCTCTGAGGACTACTATGGTGGCGACCTCGGATATAGCGACTACGAACACCTCGCGTCCTCGGCGGTAGGCCTCGATGAAGCTCCTCAGAAGCTCTACGAACACGACTATCAGGAGTATGTCGTTGACGAGGTACTGGAACTCCACGGTGGGTCCCTGGGCAACTACGTGGGTTAGGTCCCAGAAGGCCACCGCTATGGTGAAGGCTATCAGTATTGCTAGAAGCGCCACTACGAGTAGCTCGGCGACCACTATGAAGCGCGCACCCAGCTTGGTGATGCTCTCCTCTAAACGCCTTTCGAAGGCCGTGGACAAGATACACAACCTGCTCTATCTACGTCTAGCCAAAGCTATAACCTAAACCGTTCACCTCGGAGCGGCAACTCTGAATGACCATGAAGCGCCCTCACACAAGTTTCTGCCCCACGCTGCCCCGCCGCCGAGGATTTTACGATCTGTGCGGAGTAGCGTAGAGGGTGGCTCGGTGTGAAGCTCCTGGCCGTGGATACTGGCAAGACCAAGACCTTCGCAGTGGTGGTGAGCGATTCCCTCGAGGTTGCCGGAAGCCGTGTTGCGGGGCCCGCCGATGTTTCGCTTGAGAGGGAGGTCGTGCTGAAGAACTTGAAGAGCTCCGTGGAGGGGGCCCTCAGGGATGCAGGGATCGGTCTAGACGATGTGGATCTGATAGTGATCAGCTGGGCCGGGCTCGACACCCGCCCCGATCACGAACTCGCCCGTAGGTACGCCGAGGAGGTGGGGCTTCCGATGAGCAAGGTCGTCATCGAGCACGATGCCGTCACAGCCTTCTACGCAGTTACATGG
>QMWT01000080.1 GCA_003661775.1 Thermoprotei archaeon | reverse complement strand
AGTATCCGCTTGAGTACGGTATCAAGCAGTGAGGCGGCAGGGCCTATGAGGAGGTTCCAGGGAACGGTCATTTTTGCCTCCTTATTTGATCAAATTTATGCGGTTTACAAGCTCCATTACCTCCCGCAAAAGGTACCTGATTTCGGCCTTTGTGGTTTCCTCAAGTTTATCGGCCTTCTTTTCGAGATTTTTTGCCAGCTTATCAAAATATCTACCGGGGTCAATGAACATCGACGGGCAGTAATGGGCCAGTATGGTGGTTGTCAACATTCCCAAAACAAACCCTATGGCAAGTATAAGGTAAATCATTGTTGCCTCCTTTAAATTCCTTTTAAATCCGTAAAGTTTATCCGTTTTAACGGCCTTACCTTAACATAGTCGGGTTGATACTTACTGATGTCAACTTTAATAACCTTGGCTTCCTCCTTCAGCCATAAGGGTTTATCGTCTTCATCTTCAACAATACCGACGGTGATCTCCTTTCGTGGGTATTCAAGCTCGACACTATCGTCTGGTTCGTAAAAAGGACCGATTCTCTTTTCCCCTTCCTGCCACCCCAGAAAGAGTTCAAGCAAATCCCTTTTGGGTTGTCCCAACTGCCGAGGACGACAAAGAGCTTTCATCTCTCTAAGTTGTTCTGAAGTTGGGTTGATCACAATAATTTCGTGCCTTTCGGGATCGTAATCGCAGAAAGGATGGGGTACAAGAATAGGATCGTTACCGTTTCCAAAACAAGGATGATCCGGAGCTTGATACCCAGCTAAAATCTCTCCAGTCTCTTTATCTCTTAAAAGGAATATCCAGAAAACTTCACCTGAGGAAGTGACATACCGCTGTCGTGCATATGCTGTACCAGCGCCTATTGTCCCTACCGTTACCCCTAACCTAATGCGGGTAGCATAAGAAGTATTAGTCGCTCCAAGTATCTTAATATCGGTCTCACCATAGGTTATGGTAGCAACAGCATGGCCGTAATTAGAAGCACTGATCTTTACCTGTGGATAAAACCCATACTGTCCGCCGGGCAAAGTAAGAAGGATACCTCCCTCAATCCAAAGTTCCCCAGTGCTAACACTACCAATACTCGTCTTAAGTTTGGACTGAGAAACAGATCCGTCAGGTACGGTAATACTGCTAACTTTATTATCCACATACGCCTTGGTCGCCGCATCTTGGGCATTGGTCGGATCTCCTTCGATACCCAATCTGATTGCGTTAAAATAAAGTCTGTTTTTCGCTTTTTGTATGAGCGAGCTTTGGGAAGAAATTGGGTTCCGAGTATTGCCAGAAGAGTCCGTTATACTCGTTCCGTCAGGATTACCATTCAATAGAGTCCATCTCCCTGTAGGTTCCAAGTTTCTCCAGTGGTATGTAGCCCCCCCTCGTAACCAAACAATAAGGTCTCTCCCGCTACTTGCTGTTGATCCGTCTGCCACATCTCCTACAGGATCATTGTATGGACCGCCGCTTCCGGTTTGGTACAAAATCCACTCAATCTGATTGCCAAAATGACCCCAGTTAGTAGGATGGAATGAGATTATAAAGTTAAATGTGCCGTACCAAGACCCATCTTGATGCGTATTAGGACGGTAAATTTGTAGTCTTGAAGAAGTACTGGTACCTCCTCTTGCCTCGTTACGGAATTGTACAGGATAGAATTGATTGCTACTTCCGCCAACTGTGAAAGTCCCATACCGCAAGAAGTCAGAATCATTACCAACATTGTTGATGTCGTGTCCGTTCATATTTAGATCAGCTTGCATTGCATTGCTTCCATCCACGGCAAGAAAACCAGAAGCATGTTTCCCATCCAAGAGATCGGCATCGAGTCCAGAACCAGAACCGTCATTCCCAGCGTGCCACACAGTGTTACCATTCACTGTAGCCTGTCCATCCACTCTCAAATTACCCGCTACATGGAGTTTCTCACTTGGGCTCTTTGTTCCGATACCAACATTGCCATTAGCGTCCGTGAACACACCTATATGACCAAAATCAACCTCCCCAGAAACTTCGGTGTCACGAACAACTTCCAAGGGAACATTGGTAGTTGCGTATCCAGTAAAGGAAATTACATTAGAAGGTTGACCTCCGGTTTGTGGTAGCTTGATTGCATGGTACTCAGTCCCGTTATACGTTACCTTACAAGTTTTTACAAAGTAGGTACCTTTTCCCAACAGATCATGGACAACAAGGTATTCGTCAGAATACGCCGACTTTGAATGCACCCAAAAAACATCTGTCCTGTTTCCCTGATATGTACTTCCCCTGGAAAAAACAAAAACGCCTTGAACCTCACTATCTTCTACCTTTTCATCTCCTCCGGGATGCGCCTTAGCAAGGAGCAGATAACCGCCGTATGTGCCCCCGCCAACTTCACGGTGTGGTATCGTATAACCAATATATTGTTTCAAATTGCCAGTTACCTGCTTTATCGGAGCTTGCATCTCAGTAGACCCATCCACGGCAAGGAAGTCCGGGTTATGAGACTCATTCCCGTGTGGAGCCTTGGCAAATTCCTGTTTACCAGTGGCTGTGCCTATGAATAATTTATCGGTATCTGTAGAAAAAGCAGGTTCTCCTACTTCAAGGGTAACTGAGTCAATTTGGGTTTCTGTTCCTCTTTTAAATTTAATAGTAGGCATTATTGCTTCCGCTTTTTGGTTTTCTTTCTTTCGAGTTCTTCACGCAATTTATAATTTTCGTTTTCAAGTATCTTAATGCGTTCAATTGCTTCAGACAATTGTTTCCTTAAAGAAGAAACTTCTTCTACAACGGTATTATAACGCTTTGAAAGTGCGTCATATTGCTCTTTATATTTACGCAATTCCTCGCTTTTTTCGTTCTTATTCTTTATTTGACGCTCTTCAAGTTCAGCAAGACGTTTCATCACGTTGTTAAGAACCCGATCTTTTTGCATGTTCTCCACAACCAATAAGCCTATTTTCATAATTAAATCATCTACCGAAATCACTGCATTTGGATTATCGTTGCCTACTATTACTGCCTCTTGCATTTATACCCCCTGTTAACTTAAAGTGCCTCCATCGATAACGTCAATAAACTCAATTCCGTCTTCTGAAGACTTTACTGCTAAAATATAACTTCCATATCCAGTATAGCTTGACGGCGTATCAGTCAGTCCAATAAAAGAAGTAGCGACATTTGCCCACTTAAGCCCCGAAGTCTCTGAACTATCGGCCATAAGTACCTGTCCATCCGAACCCACTGCAAGAACGGCATATGTGCCAGAACCCGTACCAACCAATAAATCACCTTTCGCAGTAAAAGCATTTGTAAGCAAATTATTTTGACTATCCGCAAGATCCTTAACGTCTAAAGGATCTGAACCAGTTGCATGGTGAGTTGATGCGTGTGGACCAGCCCCCAATGACAATTTTTTTCTTTTGTCATCGGTAGCATCCGCATCATAAAAGTAAAAGATATTTTCGTCAGTTACATAAGCACAATCGCCATCCGTAACCGGATAAAATATCCATTGACTTCCGTTCCATTCGGCTATTTCATAATCGTGTCCAGACCAATCATCAGTAGCTCCGGGAGCAATCCAATATCTATCACCTACAGATGGCGTAGTTGGTGGAGAAGTCAAGTCCTTATCAAGAACAGCTTCATGAAAAGTTAAACCAGCGGCTACCAAGTCATCAACATACTTCTTAGTAACAGCATCAGCATCGGATATTGGAGTGCCAAGGCTCGTAATTCTATTGCCGTTCATAGAAATATCGGTTGTAGCCTGACCATTTAAAATGGACCATAAATCTGATCCAGAAAGGGCAATAATATCGCCTGTAAGGCGACCAAGTACTTGGTTTGTGCCGATGGTTATGGCTACAGGTTGCTCGGCAGTATTTGCAACCAAAACAGTATGGTCTGATGAATACTCCTTCCAGGTAGAAACTCTAACTGGAGTGTTGCCAACTCCAGTACCTATATACAACTCGTAAGTGTCGTACTTAAAACCGAACTCGCCGAGATCAAGCTGGGTTCCTACTGGGACCGTACCTCTTTTAATCAGGATTTTGGGCATACCTTACCTCCTTAAATCAGAGATCCTCCATCAATCACGGAAACATCAAGGGAGCCATTAACCTGTAAGTTATTTACGTTAACCAAATCCTGGTTTCCCCAATCTATCGAAGAAACCGGAGAATTTGAACCATCGGTAGCAAGAAAATCGGGATCATGAGATTCATTTCCATGAATTCCAACCCCGGAAGATGGCCCTATATACAAAGTGTCTTTTCCTCCAAACTCCATCTAATCACCTCACGCAAAATACCTGCACAGAAGCCGACGACCCACTGCTCAAATATATCGATAGTCCCTTTATGCACTTACTGCCAGGGTTGAAGCGAAATTCGTTGTTTACGGTATCAAGCTCGACGGGGTTTCCGTACATTGGCGAAACCGTAACGCTTCCAGGACCCGAATTGGTCACAAACACCGAATACCACGGGGTAACAGGAGGTATTAGACTTTCTGACGGTTTT
>QMWT01000079.1 GCA_003661775.1 Thermoprotei archaeon | reverse complement strand
GAATGCGTAGAGCTAAGCTTGAAGGCGGCTTTAAGGCTCTTAGGCGTAGAATATCCTAAGAAGCACGACGTAAGCAGGGTTTTGCTCATCTTTAAGGACAGGTTTCCTAAGTGGTTTAACGTAGATCTCTTCGCTATTAAAAGTAGGGAGCTAGCCGAGAAGAGGGAGCCCGCTATGTACGGAGATGAGCTACGTGGACCTGACGAGCTATTCACTAGGGAAGATGCTGAGAGGGCTTTAAGCGATGCTGAAGAGATATATAGAGCGTGTAGAAGGCTATTCGATAGCTACGGTAGAGGAGGATCGAGAAGGTAAAAAGGTATTATTTGGATATGACATTTATGTAAAGAACATTTGTCTTAATTCCTTAATATAAAGTAAGCGAGAAGTAGGAGATGTGACCTGAGATGGGGAGGTTTAAGGTGCTCTTCGGATTTTGGCTAATAGGGTATGCGATAGGCTTCTTAGGCTACTTCCTCTTCAAGCACACCGCAATACTAAACTACCTATATCAGGCTCTACTGATGTTAATAGGCAATAACGAGATAGTAATGGCGAGCTTAACGGGCCTCGCGACGTCCTTCATTACGCTCGCTATAGTAGTAGCTTGGAGCTACAGCTCCAACCCCTAGATAGATGGAACGAAAAGCCTAAGGAGGAAGTAGCCTAAATAGCCTAAGGCGAAGTATCCAGCTAATGGGGTTCCAAAGGATACCAGTACCTCCGCCTTCTCATCCCTATATTCTCTTAGCTTATCCCACGCCTTTTCGGGAGGCATGGGGAGCTCTTCTTCTACATCTCCTAAGATCACCTTTCTAGGTATCCACTTATCGTCCTTCAAGGCGTCCTCTACGCTTACGATCTTACTAAATCCCTTAGATCCGCGTTTAAGGAAAATGTAGGATATGTGCGTTAACCCTACGATCCCCGCTCCTACGAAGGACGGAAGAGGGGACAAAGCTCCCGTTGAAAAGGTTAGGAGGGGCAAGATAATCGCATCCGCCTGAGCCGCTAACCCCAGCTTATACACTAGAAGCCCAAGTAGCCCCATAATTAAGGCTTTAACGATAACGGGCGTTAAGATGTGAGGGTAGATGAGGAGAGCTAGGGGAAAGAAGATGAGAGATGGAAGGAAGGCCCAATCGTCTACTAACCTATTTTTAAAATCTTGATACGCGATAATCGCCAGGCTAACGCAAACCGGGAGATCCGCAATCACGACATACTATTGGAAGCTTACGTTCTTAAATCCTCGGATTAGTAAGCTTAAATTCGCTCCTTAGCTGTAAAGACGTGATCGTAAGGAGATATCCGATAATAGCCTCTTCCTTCGCAATAGCTGCTTACTTAGTAAGCGGCAATAGCTACCTAGCTTACCTAGCAATCCTCCTGCTATCCTACTCCATATCTCCTGGAGATAAGAGATCTGTATTCGTTACTATCTCCGCTTTGCCCATGGCCTTCCTAAACCCTCTAATTGCTACCTTTATCGCCCTAGGCTCCGCTTTGCCCCATATCTCCACCTCCTACTATATACACAAGCTCTCATCTAAGGCTATCGAGCTTTACATGAGGAGGCCTCCCGGCTCCTATTTCTACAAGAGGAACTTGCCCATTAAGGCTATTCACACTAACTTGTTCTTCGACCTCTCCCTTTTCCTTATCGCCTCAAGCCCTCTACTCATCTGGCTCCTCCCTCTATCCCTACTCCCCCTCTCCGTCTTAATCTCTATCTGCTTTAAGAAGGAAGGGGAAGATGAAGGCCCCTTTCTCCCGCTCTTCGGATGGATATCGGCGTCGTCCGGCTCCGGAGGGGTGGAATCCGGGCTAGAGGATACGGGCAAGGGCCTCTTATTCCCCTACCTCTACAGGTTGAGGCTGAACTTCTTCAAGCTTAGAACCTACTTGAAGAAGGACCCTCTAACTTCCATAAGGGAGCTAGTTAAAAAAGGGAGACTAGCCGAATTTTTAGAAGGCTATCATAGCGTTGCCTTAAGAGGAGGGGATTTATCGTCTTACTTGAAAGAGGAAACTAAGTACATGTTAGAGGAAACCTATTCATCATGGTCATCTAGAGCCGGAGGGATCTCTACTATAGGAGAGGTCCTTTTCATTACTCTCGGCTTCTTACCTAACTTAATTATACTTTCGTCCTTTCTAGGCTTCGGCTTCTTCCCCTTTGAACAGCTCGCTCTACTCCTCCCTCCCGTATACGCCATCGTTATCTCGATAGCAGACGTCTTCCTCCCTCCTTCCAACTTTAGACTAGACTTCCTCACCCCCCTAGCTCTATCGCTCTCCTTAGCCTCCATCTCCACTTTAGCTTTAAGCCCCTTTAGCCCTAGATCTCTGTGTTTAACGGCTATAGTTTCAACTATACCTATCTCGGTATATTTTACAATAGCATGGCTTAGATCTATAAAAGAGGAGAGGTTCATTACGGCCTTGTTAAGGAAGGCTATAGACGGTTTGAAGTCCGGACAGACCCTATACTCGATAATGATGGAGAAGAACGGCCCTCCGTGCTTAACGCCTTGGAGGGCGATGGTCGGTTCGGGCGTAAGCCCTACCGTAGCTGCTGAGAAGGTAAGGTGGACATCGGTAACGGCCTCTAGGGCCTTCTATTCACTATGCTTAGCCTTGGAAAAGGGATCTGGTCTAGAAGCCATCGAAACCCTCTACCATTTCTTCAAGAAGATGAGGGCTTTAAAGAGGAGGCTTCAGATGGAGGTGGCATGGGTATCTTTCTTCGCTCTAGCTACCCCCTTTATCTCTTCCATGGCCCTAGGCTTCCTAGCGGATATAACGAGCAATAGAAACCTCCTAACCCTCTCCTCCTACATACTTTTAGAGAACTCTATTCTATCCGGCGTCTTAACTTCCAAGCTTACATCCTTTACCTTAAAGGCGGCTCCGTTTTTAACGGCAACTTTATTATCCTGTTTCATATCCATGACTTTATTCGGCCTCCCCTAAGGGAGCTTATAAACACGTCTAGATATCTAGGCGATGAAGAGGAGAGCGATTAGCCCGTTTATAGCAACGGCCGTCTTGATAGCCGCTACCATAGTAATCGGAGGGCTGCTATACACTCAATTCAAGCAAGCCATAGACTACTCTATGTACCAACCCTCAGTCAACGTACTAGATGCTAGAGCTCACGATGATGGAAAGATGTTGGTGCTGACCTTGAAGAACGATGGAGCTAAATCGGTAACGGTGGATAGGATAGACGTATACATAGGCAGCTCGCACTACGTATTCACGTCAACTAACTCTACCTTCACCCCAGGCTCAAGGATAGATCCTGGAGCGACCGTAACGGCCGTGCTATCCTCCTCAACTCCTATCTTCACCTCCTCATCTGCGCATATCGTAATAAGCTCTCAAGACTACAGTAGAGGTCTAACGGTCCCCATAGGCTTCTAACCCTCTATTTTTTGGTGATGGGAAAATGAGAGCCTTATCTGAGTTAACGTCAGCTATGGTGATATTAGCTATTACGTTATCCGCTACGGCGGGGGCTCTAAGCTATTACGCTCAATGGGTAGATAGCGCTTGGTACGATGCAAAGAAGAGGTACTTAGAGGACGCTTACAGAGCTGGCTTAAAGGTATCCCTAATCGCTTATGACGAAAGCGGAAAGATTTGGCTATTCAACTATGGATGGGAAAAGGCCTATATACAGGCTATTGAAATCAACGGCCTTAATTCAACGTCTTGGAGCATCTACAACGCGTCCTCTGGCGATCCCCTAAGCTGCATACCTCCCTCAACATTAGCTAAAATCGAAATTTCACCATTTTCCCGAGTTAAGATCTACTTTAAAGGAGGTGTGAAATTGGAGATTTGAGAGGGATATCTGGAGCTTACGCAGCCGGCTTAATTATAATGGTCGTAACTTCGTCCCTCGCTTTACTCTCAGCGCTATCTATTTCATCCTCTCAGCTTTACCAGGCTAGGGAAAACTCCCTAAGGTTAGCGGTGGAGAGGGGGATGGAAAGGGTAGAGGGCTACGTAGACAGCTCTGGAATAACGGCTAAAAACGTCGGAGGGGTAGACGTAAAGCTCGCCTACGTCCTATACGAAGAGAATGGAAGTGAGAAAGCCGTAGAGGTGAATGAAAGCTTAAAGGTAGGGGAGGAAAAACGCATACCGCTGTCCATTCCTTCAAGACCCGTTTACGTCGTTACCTCTAGAGGCAACGTCTTTACTCTATATGATCTCGGAGAGAGCTCAATTTCAAGCTCCTATAGCCCTAATTCCTTTATTTTAAGCTCGGATGATGGAAGAAGTTACGTATATGACTTAGATAAGGCCGTTCTGTATTCTCCGCTAGGCTATTTTCCAGCAGAGTTTGGGAAGTACGGGAAACAGGCGTTAGCGGAGCCTATCTTGATTTCTCCAAATGGAGATAGGTTCGAGCTATTCGATGTATGTGGAGGGCTTCTCTACGGGAAACCTTACGGCGATCTACCTCTATCTAATGAATCGGAACTAGTTAACGTACTGGATAAGACGGGAATCGTCTTCGATACTGAAGGAGGAGGAGTTATAGCTTTAAATCTAAACTCAGCCATATATCAAGGATACGATTACTATCTATTGAAGTGGGAG
>QMWT01000078.1 GCA_003661775.1 Thermoprotei archaeon | reverse complement strand
TTTACATGAATTTCGAGACATCTTGTCTAATCATAGCATTCTATTTAGCAATCCTGAGTTACTACTTAGGTGCGTTCATACTAGCACTTCCATTTCCTGCATCAAGTCTTAAGCGTTGGGGTCCAAGGCTGATAGTAGATAGCGTATTGGTTATGGGTTTAGTCCTCCTCTTCAGAGGTATTATGACGCTTGCACTGAGTATTGCCAGGATTATGGGAAGCGATTGGGACGCTTTTCTGATGTTTCAGCAATCTATTTTAACTCACATATCGCTTTGGAGCATTATTCTATCAGCTCTGTCATATGCTAGATTGTTAGTGGGTGTTGGCAGGCTCATACTATGGAAGGTTTTAACTATGTTGAGCGTCAATGCAATGATCTTCTTCTTAGCATTAGTGATTAAACACAATTATCACTCTATAGCAGCCCTTGGGCTAGCGCTCATGTCAATACCTTTTAGGATTGCTAGAGGCGCAGGATCAATGCTGTTTGCTATAGCTTTAGTGTTTACAATAGCGCTTCCACTGTATCCTTACTACCTTGCTACGGTGTTTCTCTCGCCTTTCGCTGCTTCAGGTAACGAGATCGCTGTATATGGCAGAGTTTTTGGTAGAGGGGGGAGCGTAGACTATGGATATATAGTTGCGAAGAAGGATGGAGATGAGCTTGTGGCTAAAGTTGTTAATAGTGTATTCTTTCTTTTCATCCCGGAGGGAAGGACCAAATACGAAGTAGTTTTTGAAGCTCATGGACATCTTTACTATACCAACGTATCTGTGTTAGAGATAGGTGAGATGTGTCATCCTAAAAGCATACTAGTGAAAGCTTTAGGGGTATGTTCGCTAAATGTTTATGTTCCAGGTCTAATATATTCGGATGATTATGTTGGGCTACACTCAGATCTAGAACTAGATGTGTCAAGATTAAACAATGTTGGCACTTCAGTTTGCATGGTTGCTAACTGCATGGGGCCTAGCTGTGCTCTATACATTGATGTACCGTACTGGACAGAGCTTAGACGTGTTGTATTAAATAATGAAACTGTGTCAGTAGAAAGGGAGTATTCCTGGAATTGGCATGGTATTGAGGGGACTACGTACCGGCTTGAACTAAGTAGTGGTGTGCACAAAGTTTGTGTAGAATATAACATCGTAGCTGTTGTTGCGACGCCTGAATACAACTATGCTTCAATGGCCAGTGATGTGTATACTGGGGATATACTAGGAACCATAGCACGGGAGTTGCTCAAATTCTCGTTAATGTTCTACGCTTTTATAGTAGGTCCTACATCTTACTTAGCAATACTTTTGGGTACTTCGTATGGTCTTGCCAGACTTCTCTCGGGAACTGTCACTAGGCTTAAACTGTGGTGATAGTTCGTGATGCTGCGTTACCTTAAATTAGGGCTAGTATTCACGATGATTAATTTCGTCTTAAACATTGTCGAAAGAAGAAGCGTAGGAGAGGTGGTAGTGGCTGGTGCTTTGGTTCTAGTAACAGCACTATTGTACAAAATGTTTGTTCGAAGAATGATGGAGGAACACAGCTGATAATCACTCTTCTGTTTCAATCTTAAACCATGTGTCAGGCAGCGTCTCTTCTACAAATGTTTTAAGATCGTCGGTCCTGCAGTCTTCGCACTCTAGCAAAATACGCCAGAATTCGGGAATTACGGAGCTCCTCACGACTTTAATGTTCTTCGAGAACTTCGATAGTTTGTTTGCTAGATCCATGACTTTACTCTCAGAGAACGTAACTAAGTATACGGCAAATTTCATCAAGACCACCTAGATTAAATCTGTAAAAGCGAGAATTTATATTGGCTCGTGTGCATGATGAGGGGTGCAAACGCTGAAGAATGATGAGTTTGACCGGGCTGAGCATTTGATGTTCTCAGCACCTCTTCCTCATCATAAAAGTCAGCACTCGGCAAAATCAGCATCTGGTTCCTAGATTCTTGAGGTTCTTTTGCTAGCTTATTAACGTGACTACTAGAATCTAAATGTGGTGATGCGTATGGGCGGAAGGCAACGAACAACGCTGTTCTGGGGCACAGAGAAACAAGGTGAGCAAAGTAGAAGGCGTGAAAAGTCTAAGGGCGGTAAGAAGAAGAGTTGAATCGTGTAGAAGGCAGCGGTCACGATATTAAGCTGCGTTTGAGGGTTTTTGTACCTGCCTCTATACTAAGTACTCAGCATAGTTTAGAATTCAAAACATTGGCTGTATGGCAAGTACTAAGAGCTGCAGCAATCTTCCGAGCAGAAGTGCTAGTAGTCTATACAACGTTTGATAGCAAACGCGAAGATATCGACATCTTTAAAAAGGTTGTCAAATACCTTCTTACACCACCGTACCTACGACGGATCCTAATACCTTTGGAACCTGAATTAAGGAGAGTGGGTGTGATCCCGCCTCTTGCATTACCTCTACATTCTGTCTCTACGAATCCAGAACCAGCCGAGCTGAGGTTGGGGTACATCGAGAAATGTCCTTACGCATTCATAGGACTAAAGAAGCAGTGTCTTGTTGTAGGGAAATGTATTGAAGGGGTAAACCTTTTGAAAGTTATCTCGGTGAAGCCCTTACGATGTAAATTAGCCAAGGCTAGAGAAGACGTGTATTTAGGGCCTAATGTAGAATTCAAGAATTCACTGGGAGAAGCCGTAAAAGAATACTGTCGAGATTTCCTAGTTGTAGTATCTAGTCGTAAAGGAGTTACGACCAAAAATGATGAGGTTGCAGAGAAGCTTGCTATGAATGACGATATATGTGTACTATTTGGCTCGCCAAGATATGACCCTGACGAGCTCGAGAAACATATGGGGGGTGACCTAGCTAAGATATCAGAGGAAGTTGCCAGAAGCGTGATATGGTTGAATACGGCACCCGAACAAGGTGTACGTAGCATAAGAACTACCGAAGCTACCTACATAACACTGAGTGCATTAGTAAACATTAAGTATTTGTTAAAAGCTCAATATCGTAGGAAAGCCATTTCAAGAGACCGTGAACAATATAAACCTCCCACGACTTACCAACAAGAAGGTCTAGCGAGTGAGGGACTCTAAATGGCGCGCAGGAAAACACATGCGCCTAGAAGAGGAAGTCTAGGTTTTAGGCCAAGAAAACGAGCATCGAGGCTAGTACCTAGAGTCCGTTCGTGGCCCCAGGTTAGTTTAGAAAAACCTCAGCTACTAGGATTTCTAGCCTATAAAGCGGGTATGACTCACATATTCATGATAGATGATCGCCCCAATACGCCAACTTATGGCAAGGAGATATTCGTGCCGGTCACAATCTTGGAAGCACCTCCAGTAATACCAATAGCTGTTAGAGCATACAAGCTTGTTCCAGGTTATGGCTACCTAACATTAGGAGACCTATGGATCGAGCCTCCGAAGGAACTAGAGATCTGGAGAAAGATATCTACGTATTCTCCCACGAAGAACATTGAAGCACGGGAAAAATGGCTGCGAGACAACATAGATAAGATAGCGCGGGTCACGGTTATTGTAGCAACTCAGCCTAAGCTCGTGGGTGGGCTTAGCAAGAAGAAACCGGATCTACTGGAGGTAGCCATTGGAGGAGGACAAAGCCTTGAGGAGCAGCTAGATTACGCTTTGAAGATCTTGGGTAAGGAGGTTGAAGTGCAGAGCGTCTTCAAGGAGGGGCAGTACGTAGATGTTATAGGTGTGACAAAGGGCAAGGGATTCCAAGGTGTTGTCAAGAGATTTGGCGTCAAAGAACTTCCCAGATGGCATAAACACAGGAAGGGGAGCAGACGTATAGGTTCAAGAAGCCCAACCATAGGTGCCCTCTCGGAGGTCCCGCAAGCGGGACAGATGGGGTTCCATAGAAGGACTGAGTACAATAAGAGGATTCTCAAGATAGGAGATAATGGATATGAAGTTACGCCCGCAGGCGGATTCCCGCATTATGGCGTCATTAGAAGTACATGGGTAATGCTCCACGGGACAATTATGGGTCCACCTGAGAGACCCATAGTGCTTCGCTGGCCGGTAAGACCACCCGTCGGATTGCCGCAGGAACCACCTAAGATCACTTACATAAGTCTTGAAAGCAAGATATGAAGGTGTTGACCAGATGGCGGTATTCGAATATGTTACCTTGGTGTTGGAAGAGTCTAAGGAGGTTCCAGTTCTAGACCTAGAGGGGAAAGTTGTAAACAAAGTAAAGCTCCCTCCAATATTCGGCTTGCCGGTAAGAATAGATGTTATAAGGAGGGCATTCCACTCGGCCCATACAGCCCGGATCCAGCCTAAGGGTAGAGATCCTCTAGCAGGTAAGAGGAGGTGCGGACATTACTGGGGTATAGGCCACGGCTTGGCGAGGTTGCCTAGGCTATGGAATGGCCGTGCTGTATTCGCTCCTAACGTAAAAGGTGGGAGGAGGCAGTTCGCTCCCACGCCTCTGAAGAGAATTCGTGAAGAGATCAATTGGAAAGAGATGAAGTTAGCTATTCTGTCGGCTCTAGCGGCCTCTGCAAGGAGGGAGTTTGTCGAGACGAGGGGGCATGTAGTCCCAGAGAATATTGAAGTACCTGTAGTTGTGGTCGACGAACTTGAGAAGCTCGAGCGGACCAAACAAGTAAAGGAATTCTTGACAAAAACCGGGTTGTGGGCCGATGTAGAGCGTGCCCAGAGGAGAACAAGGATTCGAGCAGGCAAAGGTAAGATGCGGGGACGCAGATACGTGACCCCAAAGAGTGT
>QMWT01000077.1 GCA_003661775.1 Thermoprotei archaeon | reverse complement strand
GTATAGTCACTTCGTCAGCGTGGTCTGGATGATGTAGAGCTCATGATATTACCTCGAAGAGGCTTCGGTGTGATTGGGCTTCTCAGACTTCGGGCTTAAACACTTTAAGCTAGGAGGTTACAGGATTATGCATCTCGGACTTCATTGAGCTGCCGAGCCATACCTACATTGATGGCTACACAGCACCCGGATTCCACGAGGCACATTCCTGCTTCGGAGGAAGCCGAAGAGGACGTCGATGCTTTTTAAAGGTATCTATGCGACGAGATTATTGTTGACTACGAAGGTAGGTTAACGCCTTACCATCAGCCCGAGTGGATCATCGAGAGGTGTCGCAACACCGGAATAGATCTAGGGCATCGCAGGCTAATCACTGTCAGGATACCCAACGATAGACTCAAAGATATTTCTAGGCATCTTCACGCTGGTGCGATAGTGGAGGCATTCTGCGTGTCACTCGTTAAGAATGCTGGCGTGCATGTGGAGAATGAGGATCTTCCTGGGGAAGAGCGATGCGGCTTTGGAGAGCGGGCACCTGGCAAGCACGGTGTTGATGGCGATAGCACTCAGCTCCTTAGCGAGGTGGAGCGAAGAGGAGGGGATCGCGGTGTACCCCATCCTGGGCGTTGGCAAACCACCGTTCCGTGGATTCCTAGAGCCGCGCTACATGGATCTGTGGATATCGACGTGGAGGGGCTACTGAACTGTCACGGTGCAGAGTGCACTTCGCTACGACACCCCCTACGAACTCTATCTCAAAACTTTGCGGAGGCTAAACGAGGGTTCTAGAAACAGGGCGAGGGTGCTAGATATAGAGCTGGAGAAGAAGCTTCAAGAAACAGTCGCTAGATGTAGGAAGATCTACAAAGACAGCCTCAAGAGGATGGCCGAGTCTATCAGGATGATCGCGGTGAACATGCCTAGAACACGCGATAGGCTGCCTTCGACGAGCTACGGGCGGGGAGAAGGGCTGCCTAGAGCCATCACGTTCACAGCAACATGCTACACCACAGGGATATCGCCGACTATCCTAGACTTGGAAGCTTTATCGAAGGAGTGGAGGATCGTTAGTAAGTTGCCACACCTAGATTATCTTGTGCAAAGCTACCGCTACGACCTGTCCTGCTTCAGCGGAGATATCGCATCTATGCGGCTTCCGAGAGATACGGTCTCGAAACTCGTGGAGATCGTTAAGACCGTTGGTAGAGAGCTGGGTTTAGAACCATCCATAGAGATAAGCAGGGAGTACTGGAAGGTATTGAGGAAAGCCTGAGAAGTCTTTAGAAGCGGTAGAAAAGAGGAGTTTCGCTCATATATACTCAAAACTGCGAAGGTCCGCGGCTACCTGGGCTAGACTTTATAAAGACACAGTTGGTTCCTAAAGCCGCAAACTTCCCATAGATTCGCAATCCGTTTTCAACAAAGTTGGCGAAAAATATTAATGAAATCATTGTAGAACAAATGGACTACTAACCCGCAAACAAACGGAATGCTGGTCACATCAGTCTTCTTCCGGTAATCGAAGTATTCACGGAAAAGAATCCGTTAGTAGTAGTCCCTGACACTCTCGTAGTTTACGGGCTTAATCAGGTTAGGTCCAATGCCAGAATAATTGATACGCTCTTTGAAAACTTGGTGGACGCTGCGTAGTTTGTTGTCGTTGGAGGAAAGCTGTCCCAAGATTTCACTATATTCATAGATACCGTAGTTTGTTCCTTATTTTGAAGGGTATGGTTTCGAAACTGCTGAAGATTAGCTGATCTAACGATCTAGATTTAACGAGTATCGAGGTATGTTAAGTACAGAGTTTACACCAGTGTAGCAGGGCCTCTCTTTGAGGATAACAGAAGAACTTGATTGTGTGCCACGGGTTGGCTGTCAGCACGGTGAACGTTGTGGTTTTGAAGCTGGTTTTAGGTGAGCTACACTAGCGGTCTAGGGAATTCCAATTTCTTCACAGCTGAACGTGGGTGTGCTGATCGTCGTGGGCTACGCTGTTTCGCGGAGAACTTGGGGTAGGAGACTTTTAGATACCGTTAACCTATACCTCTTCTTCATAGCGATACCGCTGGCGACGTTTATCAAGGTAGCCACTATCACATCGGAAGTAGTTTTCTTGTTGTTGACGTTCTTCAGCACAATCCATATATTCTTGATCTACACAGCTACGTATGTATACGCTAAGTTGCTCAACGTGGATGCAGTCCCCGCCGTGTCGCTGTCATCATCGCTATCGCCGCCAAACAGCTTGTTCCTAGCTATACCGTTGTCGCTGGTGCTACCTTACGGTATTTATTGCCTACACAGTAGCTGTACCGATTTTCACAGTTATGCTAACTAAGATCGCTTCCTCTAGCAGTAGCGGCGGGAAACTCTACAGGAAATCCGTGCCTGCACTAACAGCCCTTGTACTAGGGTTTGCTATCCGCATACTGCTCCCCCAAGATCCCATCGACACATCAGTGAAGCACATAGATCTCATCGTCACGAACTCCTTCTACTCGTCTTTCATAGTTGTAGGAGATGCCCTGAAGATGGTGAACCTGGTCTTTGCAAGGATTTTCAACCTAATCTACACACTCATCTCCACGGTTCTAGCACTGCTAACCCCAATATCGATAGCAGTAGCAATAGTTGTTGCAACTATGCTATAGAACACTCGGGTATTTCACGATATACACCGAGTAGCCGGAGACCAGTTGTGGAAACTCTACTCAGCGCATTCGTTAAAAATGATGACACCTTCACAAAATCCTCTACCGAACTTCGTAGTGGGCACTACAGCTTAGCTTTATTAAGTTAAGAAGTGTTGAGAATGGATTCGGAGATCTACATGCTGAGCCCCGACAAGTTCAAGGAACCTCCCAAGGCTTTTAGAGGCGCACCTTTCTGGTCTATAAACGATGTGCTGAAGGAGGAGGAAGTTGCTAAACAGGTGGCGCTTCTCGATGAAGCTGGGTTCGGGGGTGCGTTCTTCCACGCAAGGGAGGGCCTCGTAACACCGTTTCTAAGCGATGAGTGGTTCAGAGCCTTTGAAGCAGCTGTGAAGGAGGCTAGGTCCAGAGGAATGCATGTGTGGATATACGACGAGGATAGGTGGCCCTCCGGTTTTGCCGGGGGATACGTACCTGCTCTGGGTGATAGGTACAGGGCTAAGGCTCTGATAATGATCATGGATACGAAGTGCTTCGAGGGCCCGGATATGGTCGCGATGTTCAGGTGTGAAACAGATGAAAACGGATTCCCGCTCAGATGCGAGAGGATCCACAGAGGTGAGGCCAGTAGCAAATACCTGTACCTAACATTCGTTCGGTACACTGCGCCCGTTGGCGATGTCTGGTTCTCAGGATTCTCGTACATCGATACCTTGAGCAGGGAAGCCGTCGCCAAGTTTATAGAGATAGCGTACAAACCCTACGTCGAGAAGTTCGGGGATTTCATAGGCAGCGTAATCCCGGGTGTTTTCACAGACGAACCCAATATGTACCGCTTCAGGATAGCACCGACATTCAGAAAAGTCACATTTCCCCCTAGGGGCGGTAGATACCCGGTGTACGCTGTTCCGTGGACAGATGACTTCCGCGAGTACTTCAAGAAGCTGAACGGTTATGATATTGTGGATAAGCTCCCTGAGCTCTTCTTCGATATAGGTAGCTACGTTAAGACGAGGTACGACTTCTGGAGAACAGCTACGCTCCTCTTCGTAGAGTCGTACACCAAGCAGATATACGAGTGGTGCGATAAACACAACCTCAAGTTGACGGGGCACTTCTTAGCTGAGGACACGCTCCTCTCCCAGATAGTTGTCGGGGCGGTAATGCCGCATTACGAGTACATGCACATACCCAGGATAGACCACCTGGGCTACCAGGTATGGAACAGCTTATTAACAGTAAAACAGGTTGCGAGCATCGCCAACCAGCTTGGTAAAGAGAGGGTTATGTGCGAGACCTACGGCTGCTTGGGCAACTACCCAACGTTTGAAGATAGGAAGTGGATAGGGGATTTCCTCTATGCGTTAGGGGTGAACATGCTTGTCCATCACCTAGTCCCCTACTCGATGAGGGGGTAGAAGGAAGGCTGACTACGGACTCAACTTCCACTGGAGCCAACCGTGGTGGAAATACAATAAGTTGCTGGAAGACTACTTCGCGCGCCTAAGCTATGTTCTAGCCCAGGGGTCCCGGATATCCGAGGTGCTAGTGGTAAGCCCTATGACGAGCATCTGGAGCCTGTACTCACCTCTGAACACCTCTAAAGCGAAGAAGATCGAGGAGAACTTCTTCAAACTACTAAAGTCACTCGTCAGGAACCACGTAGATTTCGAGCTAGGCGACGAGATGATTATCTCCAAGTACGGCAGGGTGGAGGGAGATGAGTTCATTGTTGCTAAAGTTCGTTATAAAGCTGTTGTGCTCCCGAGGATGAGCAATATAACGGGCGCTGTTCTAGAGCTTCTGAAACAGTTCATCGAGGCGGGGGGCACCGTAGTAGTTGTAGGCGGTGTTCCTAGGTACGTAGACGGTGCGGAATCCAGCAAAGCAGAGGAGGTTCTGGCTAAGGCCCACGTGGTCGATTCTGAGGAGAAAGCTGTTGAACTTCTGAAGAGGCTGGACGCGGAGGTCGTTGTTGAGAGCGATGACTCTGAAGGGAATGTGCTGACCCACGCTAGAAGAGATGGGGATACGCTGATAATCTTCACGGTGAATGTTGATAGAGCTAACAGCTACAATGTGAAGATAGAGGCTAGGGGCTCCTACAGAATAGAGCTGTGGAACCCCCTTACAGGCGGTATAGAGGAGTATCCCGGCGAATACGAGAACGGCAGAACACTGCTGGAGACGAAGCTCAGACCAGTAGAATCAAAGC
>QMWT01000076.1 GCA_003661775.1 Thermoprotei archaeon | reverse complement strand
GTTTTGGGACCGAGGGTGCTCATGGTCTGCATCAACGGTATTGCACGTCCTAGAACTGGTGGTTAGTATGTTTATTGAGTTACATACAATGAGCTTAGGAAGCGTGGATACGAAGTGACCAATCTCCCAGCACCTCAGCTTGTTGAGGCTAGGTGTAGATATTGGCATAATACATCTAACTACCTGAGGAACCTAGTAATGGACTTAGCCGAGATACCTACACGACTGCTATGAATGTATGGTATTGACTCCATCGTTCTATACCCTCCTGTACCTGTAGAGAAGCTTCTAGACATAGATCTAGATCACGGGAAACATCCATGGATTCTGATAATGAGACTCAGGTACGAAGGTGGAGCACTTCTCCTACCTATAATAGCCCGTAGAATGCCGAAAATGTCAAGTTGGTGATCATGGGCAGAATCGATCGTACTGGACAGCAGGTACTTCAGCATCTGAAGAAGCTAGAGATCAACTTCGTCTGCCTAGGCTTTGTCAATGAGAAGACAAAGAGAGCTGTTAGCTAGATGTGCACGTTTCCTCCATTTAGGGATCAGCGAGTCTTTTAGGATCCCCATTGCCGAGGCTATGGCTTCGGGATGCATACCTATAGCCCATAGAAGTGGTGCAATCCCGGAGTACTTACCCAAGAAGCTTACGTATATGCATCCAGAGGAAGCAGTGCAAAAGATAGTGCAGATCATTAATAACCCCAATCGAACCGAGCTCAAGAAGTTGAGGAGAGAACCTCGAGGAAAAAGCACTGCACTTCGACGAGAATGCATTTGGAAGGAAGTTTATGGCTATATTCAACCCTGTTGCAAGAAAAAGCTAGGGAGAGACCCTTCATAGCTTATGCTACTTCGCCGGATCAACATCTTCACTAACCCCTGAAACATGAGCTGCGAACCCTCAAAACCTAATGCTATTGCTTGTCCAGCTCTCTTCGCTGCTTTTTCTCTGAGCTGTTCATAGAGTTTTATCGCTGTGATCTATCTTCTCTATGATGTCTGCGGCTTCCAAGTAGGTAATAACCACGCCTAAAGCACGTCCACCACCTAAGCAACCTACTCCTATCTGGCCTCATATTCTACAAGCCTCGCGATGTTTCCCTTGAGGTTGAGCACAGTCTCGATGCGCCATCACTCTGGTAGTTTTTATCGTTGGCGACCGACTTCTCCTTTGTTACGCAGAAAGGTATGCCCCTTGGTCAACCCCTTTTGAGAAAGTGATTGACACTTTTTATCAGCTCCTTCTTGAGTATAAGGAGTTCATCGATGTTCCTTGGATATGCGTTCTGACAGATCTTCTCAATATCGCAGCTTTCTAGTACCTTGACGAATTTTTCTGGCGTGTAATAAGTCATGAACTTTAGTAGTCCGCTGACACGAATCATAGCGCCACGCGAAGCCGGGATGAATATTGTCGGCACATTCAGAGCTATCGATGGGAGAGCTATGTGGAGTCTCGCTGTTATAACGCATCTAGCGTTGGACAGTAGGTAAAGTCTTTCGAGTGCTAAGCGAAGTCTTTCAAGAAGCTGTATTTTGAAGCAGTGCCTAAGCATCTTAAAGCTCCAGTACCTCCTCGCAAGATCTACATAGACACACCTCTCCGTTCTCAGAACCCCCCTCAGCGCTCGAGTGACGAGGTTTAGTGCCTTGAGCAGACACCTATCAATAGGGTTGGCGAAAGGGTTCCTATTCAGCATGTTTTGAGTTATCCCGACGAATCTCTCGTCTCTAAACCTTTTCCTTAATATGTGTAGTATATGTTTCGGTAAGTCAACAAGCAGGATTGGGCCATCTCCATGCTTTCTGAGACAACCAAACCTGTAGTCTAGGGTTAGTGTCAAGCATCCAGAGAAGTACGATTTGATACCGCTACTTCTCAGCAACCTCTCCGTGAATTTGTCGCGTGCTCCTATAGGCTCGTATCTCCTGAAGTATTCGACACCTTTACTGTTCAGCATCATCGGTGCAGCGCTCGGTGTGATGTGCATGGAGGTGAAGTGGGGCAGTATCTTCGATGATGGAGGCCAGGCTTCAGGTCTATGCATGAACCACCCATTCATCACAACCTTCACATCATCCTCACAGTCAACCTTATCGAGGTACTCGCGATGGATAATCACATCGACTCTTGGGTAGAACTGGAGTGCTGCCAAGGTCTGTATATCGTCACCAAGGTTTGCTATATATGCAGCGAGAAGACCGTACTTCAACAGAGTCACCTGCGCTGTGGCAGTTCCGCGCATTTATACCAGAACTCGAGCTCTTTCTCCATGATTTCATCCCATGTTGGTAGCCTAGGTAGCTGAGGCTCAACAGAATCTCTTCTCTTAAGCATCTCTACGGCTCTTACCATTGGTTCCGCAATGTTACCTTCCTCTACAAGCTCAACACCATCTACACCATTGTAGTACAGCCTCAAAGCAGGGATGTTGTAAGCTACGATAGGTGTTTCAAGAGCGAATGGCTCTAGCACAGCATAGGGAAACGCGTCGATATGGCTTGGGTAGAGCATCAACTTATCCTCTGCAATAAGTCTTAGTCGTCTATCTCGAGGTAAGAAACCTAGTAGTAGCGCTCTGTCCTCGATTTTTAGCCTCTTAAGAAATCCCCTTTTCCTATGCCTTAGCTTGCAGCCAATATCGCCTCTTGTAACAACGAGTTTGAGGCTTAAATTGTGTTCCGCAATGTGTTTGAATACTATGAGAGCCTCTACAAGACCCTTATCGGCTATCCTCCTCTTGATGGCTTCGGTTACCTTGTCGAAGAACGAATCTGTAAAGCCACATATATAGAACTGGTAGTTCCGTAGTCTAGCAGCGACATCGACAATTCTCTCGAGGTCTTTTTCGGCTGTGAACCTCAAGATAGTCACAACTATGTTGCTACACCTATCATTGCTAAAGACTCTCGAGAAGTACTTCACATTGACGGGTGAGTAGCCGACATCTGCAATAACTCTATACGCCCTGTATATCTGTCTAGCAGTCCACATAGAGTTCGTTAAGACTCTACTGGCAGCAGCTTTCATACACTTCACATAGAAGATAACTAGCTTGTTGTAGAACTTTCGTATCGGAGACCTTCTCTCGAGAAGACGCGGTATGAACTCACTAATTACAGGGAAGTGGATGTAGGATATGTCTACAGGTGCAACGAGATTGCTCCGAGCCTTCACAACAACATCGTATTCGTGGATTCTATCGGTAAACTCGTTGAACACCTTAAAGTCACTATCCCTCGCTTTCTCACCATTAAACAAAACTCTCCTGACGCTGCCTCTCGTAACCTCAATTCTAATATCACCTACGTGCATTTCCTTAGCAATTCCTCCATGTGCACCTGTGAAATACATACTAATCCCCTCCTTAAGACCGTGCCTCAAGACGGCCGTACCCGCATACCCGTATACCAGCAAGGAGGTCCCGCCATGCACACTTGCTATAAAATCAATAATCCTCCTATTGTAAGGTGGCTGCGAATATGAATAAGGCATGGAGAGAAGATAGAGAGCCTCAAGAATCGCTGTCTTCCCGACATTATTCCTACCTACCAGCACGTTGAAGCTACCTAGTTCTAAGGGCTTAGCTAATCTCCTAATCCCACGGAACTCACTAATATCGAGCTCCTTAACAATCACCGAACTCAAGACCGAGTCCCTCACAGCACTCTCTTCCTACCCATACTATTCTATATCAGAATTAATTTTAGGTGACCCTACACATCAATCACTCACTAACTGCAGCCTCCCACGCACCTACAGCATAATTAGGCGCCCATCCTCAGCTCGTTAAGTAGGCTAGTCTATTGAGTAACATGCTGAGCAGCTCACCAATACTCACGGCTATGAATAAACCACAGCAAGAAGCCCTCCCTCTGAAGGTGTTTAGCTCTATCCCTAGGAGGGCCCTATGAAGCTTACTGAGCTTAAACCACATACCGTTACGAAGGCCCGGCAAATATATCGCTCTATGATCCCGCTGTCAATGACCCTAGAAAGCAGTACGTTGACTAGCACATCAGCGATACCGTGCCTAAGCTTCTCCCCCAATTTCTCACCAGCATCAATCATGAGGGCGAGGCTAGTCAAGCCGCCGGGCCCTCCTAAACCAACTAATGTCATTTATATTATGTAACGTGATGGTATAAATATTATTTAGGTTAACTAAAGTTGTCCCAAGGTAAGCATTACCGTAATTACTGTAATGAGCAGTCCATAGTGAGCTCCGCTTTCACTGACGAGCACATATTCGATGCTCGCGGCAGAATATATTCTCTCATACTATCAATAACATGGTGATTTAGCATTTACTAGGCTCAGCGATGTTAAGAAGCGTGAAGAGATCGCTAGCAGGCGATTTAAGGAGCCAGATGAGAGCAAGGAAATCAAGAAACACATACCATGAAGAAATACTGAGAAAAGCAGGGATTTATGGGTTAAAACTTCTTCTTACGCTCATCCATTAACTAAGAAAGGAAAGGAGGGTCTGCTGCTGAGAGCTGAAGACTATATAGACAAGTGTGGCGGGCCGCCTTCATATGGCGTGATACCGCTGCCTACCACCTATGAGATGTGTGAAGCCGATATTGAGGAGCTTCATGAACTCGCTAAGACCATAAGGGAGATTGAAATAGTTGTTCGAGCACATGTTGAGCGCATGGACAAGGGTATATATGGAATAAGCGTTGAATAGTGCAATAAAGCCAACTACTATGTTGCTGCATAACACCTAGCGATCTACTAGGGAAAATAGATCAATGTGTGCCACATGCAGCGTGTAGTGGATGCTCTATGCTACTTAAGTGGAGCTGCTGTGTTACCTGAACAGAGGGGGTTCTATCCTCTTGGTATGATGTACCCTACTCTATTAGGGATACATCTATACCTAGGATACTCTTTAGCTGCT
>QMWT01000075.1 GCA_003661775.1 Thermoprotei archaeon | reverse complement strand
GGCTCAGAAGAAGGTGAAGAGCATGGCACTCCTGAAGAGGGTGCCGAAGAAAGGTTGAGGAGGCTTGAGCAGGAGGTTGGGGAGCTTAAGGAATCGATACCTAAGACCATAGATGAGCTTAGGGAGACGGTTAATTCGCTGAGGAACACTGTGGTTGAGATAAGAAGCGCCGTCAGTGAGCTGGAGAACCCGTTTAATCTGCTGAGGGTTGTGACAAGTGAGGAGGATATTGCACGCTTAATCGAGGCTAGGAAGAAGCTGGCTGCGGAGAGAAGGGCTCCAGGCGGGAAGGCTGAAGAAGAAAGAGTCGAGGAGAAGCCTGAAGCTGAGGAGGCTGAACGCGTCGAGATTAAAGCGGAGGCTAAGCCTCCCTCAATGCCAGCTGGATTCGAAACAGCAGTCTCCATTATTAAGTGGGTTTGGACCTTGCTTGACGCCGGCTTAGATCGGGACGATGTTGTTGACATAACGAAGTTTTGTGAGTTTCTAGGTTTTCTGCCTCAGAGATCAAGCGAGTATGTTACTTATTTAACTAACACGATGACTAAGGCCCGTTTAGGAGGCTTAAACCTCGACGAGTTCCTGCTCATAATCTACAGTGCAGCCAAAGCCTCCGGGGTGAACATTCAAATGAGGGAGCTTGAGGAGACAGCCTTCAAGCTCTTGAGGAGGATACTGAAGAGAATCCCCTATGAGGAGAAGTGATAGCGTATGGGTTTCTCAATCACGCTTAGCGAAACAATAATGCTTATAGCTTCAGTCATACTGGCCAGTGCAATTTCCTCCTACACCATGTACATGGGAAACCTTGTGATAAGCGATGTCTCCCAGAGCGTTAATGAAATGCGTAGAGCCACCTACGTTAAGCTGAAGATAGCCTACGCCACCATAGATTATGACGCCGGCTGCTTTGTGATTTACGTTAAGAACGTTGGCAGCCTCCCCATCTCAGACTACTCATCCCTAGACGTGTACGTCGGGGAATATGGTAAAGCTCAGCTATACGTCTACAATGAGGCGGGCGGACCCGGATGCTTCAATCTAACAGTTCTAGGCGACGATGGAGACGGCGTCTGGGATCCGGGGGAAACAGTCAGGATCAACGCGTACGCGAGCAGCATCCCTACGGGAGCCGCCACGTTTGAGGTTAAGCTGGTGCCGTTGAGGGGTATTGGCGACAGCCACCTATTTACGAATCCCCCATCCTAAGGTGAGATCCATGGGTTTATCCACGCCGGTGGTCTCCGGCATAATGCTTATCGCATTCACTGTCTGCACGGCTATGCTACTTCAGACCATGATTATGCAGGCGCAGACGCTTACCCAATTAATAGGCTGGTACGCAACCGGAGAAGCCGATAGGCTTGAGGTGGCTCTTGAACTTAATATAGCGTCGATAGATGTTTCAAGCGGCATGGTGAACCTAACGCTTAGGAACACTGGCTCAAAAACCATATTCCTGCGGAATCAAGGGTCCATACGTAACGACGTGATCGTCGCCTACAATGCTTCTGCAGCCGCATGGGTTTCTCAGCTGGTTGACTATCAAGTTCTTGAGGTTAGAATCGTTAATACGGATGTTACGTTTGATCCGCTGGTTCACCCATACTTGAATCCAGGTGAAGAGGCGCTTATTCAAATCCAGGTCAATAGCCAGGTCGATGGGATTGAAACCGGCTCAATACTGGTTGTGGTTTTCGTTTCGCATTACGGGGTCACCGCTAAGACGGAGGGGGTTGCGTTATGAAAATAATAAAGTTTGGTGTGGAGGAGCTTGACAGGGGGATCGGCGGGGGAATACCGCATCCCAGCTTAGTGTCGATTGAGGGGGAGCATGGCTCCGGTAAGACGGTTATATCGCAGTATGTGGTTATGGCGTTTCTAAACGCTGGGTTAAGGGTTCTCGTCATAACCAGCGAGGCCACTATTAGGGAGTACTTGAATATGATGGAGTCTCTGGGGCTTAAAGCCACCGATAGCTTCTTGGGGGGCCGCCTGATTATAACGCCGCTTCATGTGGAGGGGGGCAAATGGAGTAGACGTCTCAGCCCCCTATTTTTGATGGTCACAGGTAATTTTCTCGAGTTGAAGAAGGATAAGTATGATCTGGCTGTGATTGACAGTTTAAGTGTTTTAGCGGTTAATGTTAAGGAGCATGATCTCCTCACGTTCATTACTAGGCTGAAGAATATTGTTTCGGATGGGAAGACTGTTCTACTCACTTTTCACCCGGATTTTCTGCCTAGGGAATCGATGACTAGGCTTAGGGCTGTAAGCGACGTTTACCTAGTTACGAAGAACGCGAAGTTCCTGGGCATGGACATCAAGGTTTTACAGATAATTAAGCTATGGGGCAGCAAGGGCGAAAGAAAAAGCAGCCTATACTTTGAGGTTGACCCGCAGATGGGGCTTAGAGTGCTGCCTTTGGGGGCCGTGTCAACGTGAGATTGCTTGAGAGACTTAAGCGGATTCTAGCCTTCCAGGGTGGGAAAGAAGAGTATGTTAAGTTAGGGGAGTTCCCTAAGCCTTCAAGCCTTGAGGAGGCGGTTGCCCAGTACCCTTACCTGAAAGAGTACTTGGAGGGGCAGCGTGTAAAGCCTAAGTATGTTCTGAGCCCCGATGAGGCGATTGCTGCTGAGGGTGAGGTTAACATAGTTTACCCTGTTGGAAAAGGCATTTTCGTGCATGTGCTTACAGGCGGCGAGGTTGGACGCTACATTATTATTGAGCCTCCCCGACCCAGTCAAGACCTTATAGACGAGTTAAACTTGGAAGTCGCTCAGTTGGTGGATGAGAAAACGGAGATCCCTGATGAAATTAAGGAGGAAACGTTAGAGAAGCTCTTTAACGCTGCTGTAAGGAGGGTTAGGAGAAGGCTTTCCGGGGAGGATAAGCGTCTTCTACTATACTATTTTATGAGGGAGAGATTAGGATACGGTTTTCTGGAGGGTTTTCTCCAGGATGATTGGCTTGAGGACATAAGTGTGCCTGGAGCCGGAAACATATTTGTCTATCACAAAGTTTTCGGGCCGTTGGAAACCAACGTTAGAATCACCGAGGAGGAAATAGATGATTTCCTTGGGACGATAGCTGAAAGACATGGTAAGATGCTGTCATATGAGAACCCTATATTAGACGTTCACTTGGCGGATGGTTCAAGATTCAACATTGTTTTCGGCAGGGACATAAGCCTGAAGGGCAGCAACTTCACCATTAGAAAATTCAGCAGGGACCCCATATCGATAGCCCGACTAATAAAGTGGAAGACAATATCGGCTGAGGCAGCAGCCTACCTGTGGATGCTTCTCGAGGTCGGTGTTTCAGCATTTATATGTGGTGAAACAGCCTCAGGGAAGACGACGACGCTTAATGCGGCTACGGCCTTCATTAGGCCGGACGCTAAAATCGTGAGCATAGAGGAAACCCCGGAGGTAAACCTATTCCATAAGAACTGGGTGAGGGAGGTTACTAGGCTTCATAAGGGAGCCGAGGTGACGATGTTCGATTTGGTTAAGGCAGCGTTGAGGCAGAGGCCGGACTACATTATAGTCGGCGAGATAAGGGGTGAGGAGGGGCGGATAGCCTTCCAGGCTATAGAGACGGGGCACCCTGTGCTTTCAACCATGCATGCCGGTAACATGGCTCAGCTCTTCCAGAGGTTGACTTCCTACCCTATTAACGTGCCTAAAACGCATATTGACAGCCTCAACCTAGTTGTTTTCCAGGCTAGAATCGAGAAGGGTAATAGGCTGATTAGGAGGGTTACGTCGATCAACGAGATTCTAGGATACAATGCTGAGGAGGGCAAGGTTAGCTTCATGCCCAGCTACATCTACGACTTTGACAGGGATTCAATGGCTTTCACGGGGTCAAGCCTCCTCCTAGAATATAAGGTTCTTCCGGCTAGGGGATGGGGCAGGGATAGGCTTCTGGAACTCTATGAGGAGCTCCGGAAGAGGGCTAGAATACTGGAGTATCTCGCCGAGAACTACCCCCGATATGAGCATGTCTTCAAAACGGTTACCGAAGCTAACAGGAAGGGAGTAGACTATGTTTACGATCGGGTTATTAGGGGTGAGAGACCCTGGAGCGAGTGAGGAAGGCGCTGGGCAACCTTAACCCTATGGATCTCGCAAGGTTACTGTCGATCATCGTTGGGATCACAGGGTTTCTGGCCTCGCTATATGTTTTCTTGAGGGGAGACTATTTCCTCACGGTTACTATAGGTGTGCTCTCCCTGACGCCTGCATTGCTTTTCATACATTTTGGAAGAAGGGGGAAGCGTATAAAGAGCGGGCTTGATTTAACGCTTGTAACCGTTATCACGCATATGTACTGCCTTTCGCTGGGGAGGGCTGACGCTAAAACCCTTATCAGCGGCGTCGCGGAGAATAGGGAGTACGGAGTATACAGCACGGTTTTCACGCGTATCATGCGTTTGGCTACGAAGCTTGGATACGGCTTCACAAGGGCCATAAAATTGGTGACTGAAACCGTTAAGCCTCCATTAAGAGACATTCTGATAAGGTTTTCGGTGGCAATAGGCTCTAGGGCTCCGAAAGAGCATCTGGGCCTTGAAATGTCAACTATAACGGAGGAGTACTCCGGCGAATATGAGCGTATGGCTGAATCCATGAAGGTTCTAGGAGGCCTCTACGCTTCGATCATAAGTATTTCAGCGCTTGCAGTCATGGTTTCTTCGCTTCTAACAATATTCATGGAGAACGCTCTGATTCCAGCATTCACCTACATGCTTGCAGTGTTCGTTCTAGTCATAATGATTATAGCCCTTAAAATAGTTTCGCCTAACGAGAAAGTCGTCTACATAGGTAGGAGTCCGCCTAAAACCTACTCTCTCTTCAAATCATCATCAGTGTTGGCGGCAGCCGGAATAGCCTTATCCGCCGCGCTGCTCATAGTCTCCTATGGCTATGAAGGCATACCCTACATGCTTGCGGCGGCAGGCGGCATACTAATATTGCCCGGTCTGTTAGCCTACAGGCTTGAATCCTACGTGGATTCAATCGACAAGTTCTATCCAACATTCATAAAGGC
>QMWT01000074.1 GCA_003661775.1 Thermoprotei archaeon | reverse complement strand
GCACTCCAAGAAGTGCTGAGATTGATCCACAAAGCTGAAGATGCTCAGGAGATTAAGGGTGAAGTTTAGAGAACTGCTATGGCATTGTGAAGATGTGCGTCCCCGTCAAGGAGATGCTTAAGCTATGCAACCTCCACGTAGAGCTCTTCAGAGAATTCTTGGAGTTGAGAGCTGAAGGATATTCTCCAAGGAGATCCTCTCGATAGATTGATGCTAGAGAACGAGTGTGTACTGAAGAGAGCTGAAGCGTTGCCAAGAGCTAGAGGTAGTGGAGGACCTGATGGGGGTCTCGAAGAATCCTGAAGAAATTATGAGGAAGGTAGTGGTGCTGTAGGGCTATGATCACAGTCTTTGAGTTGGGGTATAGATATGTCATTCCCTCGATAAGACGTAGACTCGTGGAGCTTCTTGTCGAGAAACATAGTCTTGAAGAAGTTGAGGTGGCCAAGCTTCTGAGTGTATCGACCTCTGCAGCCTCTAGGAACATCTCTGCATAGCGAGGAGTTCTCATAGTCACGACTCGGTTCCCCGACGTAGATTTTGTTGCTCAGATCTCTAGCTGAGAAGATTACCAGGGACCACTTGGATCAGTACACTGTTAACAAGGAGATGCACAGGATAGCTCTCTACATGACGAACAAGGGATATCTGTGTAGCTACCACGCAAGGATAGACCCAGACGTAGATCCATCGAAGTGCAGAATATGTCTAGAACTCTTCGAGAGCTTCTAGGTATAGCTCAAGTGGTTGTGGAGGTTGTGATACCAGGTCAGCTCCAAACATAGTCTCGATATGTGTAATGCTCCTCAGCAGGTTTCTCACGACGGCTTCTGCCATAGCTTCTCTTAGTTCTTCTGGAGATGTGTAGCCGGCTGAACCACTTACATCTATAGGCACGGGTCTTCCATCAATGACCTTGTAGACTCTACCAAATATGAAGAACGTTCTCTCAGTGACATACTCTATCTCGCCGCTTCTCATCACTTTCGTCACCACGATTTCGGTATGGGTGTTAAGGGAAAGATTCGTTGAAAAGCTCTCTCCGCAGTGCGTCGCCAAGTCTGATGTTGTTGAGCGCGAGCAGTACGTGTGTTCCATTCAGTGAACATCTACGCAATCTAGCAAGTACGCCCAGGTCTGGAATACTGTTGGGCTCTACGAGGTTAACTACAAGGATTTTAGGGCATGCGGTTAGCTTGAGTAGTTCTTTAAGTGATCGGAATCTGCGGATATCGATACCGTAGCTCCTCAACACGCCTAGCATGACTTGGTATAACGCACCTTCACGGTCAACAATTACAATCTCCTTAATATGCTCAGCAATATTGTAGCTACTTGCTCCCGGGATGTAGCTGGTATGTTGAGGAAGATGCTGATTAGCTCTATGACCGTAAGGGAGCGCAAATCCGATTACTGCCGCAGTTAGCAACACTAGCAACATAGTTATAAGCATAGGAGCTGTCAGAGACTTTCCGAAGTGCTTCATGGACATACTCAGAAAATCTTTAGTGCTTCAAGGAGATAAGCCGCATCCCTTAAAGCTACGTGGGTTTAGGCAAGCAAAACCTGTATTATGTTCTAGGGTCTACTGTTCTTCTAACCACCTACGGTACTCACTAAAGAACTTCCTCTCCTCTACTCTCCACTTCTCGTATTCGTTGGGGCTCCTCGGATAGTCTAGATAGAGGTTGCGTGCTCGGTCCATGTACTCCTTGAGTTTAACTACTCTCGTCAAAAAGCTTGGTCTTCTCAGCATTCTCAGCCCCATGCTTAGCTTCGTCAGTATGCTCATCCTAAGCTCTCCTCTATACCCTATATCTAGAAGCTCTGAGCCTCCGACAGCTCCTACATCGAATACGAACTGGAGGTCGTCGTTGCTGAGCTTCTGGAGGAACATTCTGAGGATATCCAGCGAAGCTTGCTTGGCACCGTACTTCTGCATGTACTCAACGGGGTAGCTCCACAGGCGTTCAATCGAAGGCTCGCCGCTCTCTAGTGCACCGGCAATAGCCTTGGCTGCGAGGTGCGCGCCGAGCATCCCCGAGCCTATCCCGCCGCCATGTACAGGGTTGGCTGTCGCGGCAGCATCTCCTACAACTGCAAACCCGTTCCAGACCATGCACGGTATGGGTCTACGTGTAGGGACTAGGCCGCCGCCTCCATGCAAGACCCTCACGATCTTCTTCTCGAAGCGCTTCCTCAAGTACTTCATGAACATGTGCATAGGGTTGGGGGCACCTTCCTTGAGCTGGACGCCCAGCCCTACATTCACAACATTCTTCTTCTTGGGGAAGAACCACCAGTAGCCTCCCGGCGCAACTTCGGCGTTGAGGAATATGTCGGCATAGTCGGTATCAAGCTCCATGTCCACCTCCCACACCTCGCGGTACGTGGTGTTGAAGTCCTCGCGCGGAACATCTTCGGATACCCACCAGCTCTGCGGAAGTCTATGTCTAACAGCTGCTGGAACCCCCGTAGCATCGATGACGAGTCGTGCTCTGAACTCCTCTGAACCGCTGGGCGTAAGAACCACGACTCCTCGAACCCAGGAGCCCTCAACCACGGGCTTGACGAATCTGTGCTCTGCAAAGAGCTCGGTACCCGCATCAAGACTAATCTTAAGCAGTCTCCTGCCAAACTTGTACCTGTTCAGCGCATAACCCCTACCTTCAGCGACTATGTGCTTATCCTCTTTCGGTGAGAAGACACGAACACCTCTGAAGATACCCTCAGCGTCCTCACCAATCTTCGGAGGCTCAAGACCTATCTCCATAAAGTGGTGTTCTCCAATCGCATCGCCGCACACCTTCTCCCCGATCTTCTTCTCAGGCTTGAGCTCTATGAGAGCGACCCTGAACCCCCTCCTAGAAAGCTCGTAGGATGCTAGGAGACCAGCAACACCTGCTCCAACAACTACAACGTCGTACCTACGCAAGGCAGGGGACCCTACAATGAGCTTCCACTGGGAAGAACTATATTAATTTACCCATCCAACTCGCGGAAAATCCCAGGCATCCAGCACGGCAAAGACAATTTATTAAGTCTACACCTAATTTTATTCAAGTGACGTGCCGGGTTTCCCGCCCCTTCTGAGGGATGATGAGCCGGCTACGGCTTCCTTGATCCTCTGCGGGATAGCTCTCCGGCTCGGCGGGTCCCTAGAGACCCAGATTAGACACGAGGGGTTTACCTACATACTGTACTCTTAAGGAGTAGCCAACCAAATAGAGATCCTTTGCCCACCCCATGATCGGGAAGGCGATGAACCTGAGCTCTCCTATCAGGAGCCTGATTAGTACAGAACTGAATCTGTGGGAGAAAGATATGGATGTGGCCTACCTAGCATATCGTGGGATCATCGCAATTATGAAGGTTTAGAATAGAAAAGTTTTGCGGTCCTAGTCTTCATCTAGGGGAGGGATAGCTTGTAGACGTAGCACAGCTTCTCTTCGTCCCACCCAGCTTCTTTAACCCATATAAGGATGAGGTACTCGCCGTTGCCTAGAGTACTCCTTAGCTTGTCTAGCGACACCTCTATGGATACGAAGCCGTTTTCGGAAATCCATTCATCGGCTTTCACAGTTTTCAGGTTCGTGTAGACGTACCCGGGTGGTGCTATGCCGGCAACGCGCTCAAGGTTCATCCTCGTGATCTCCAGCAGCACGCTGTCTATATGCCCGCTGCTCCTCACCTCTATAAGCAGGATATCGTCTCTATACACATTAACCCGCGGAAGAAGTTCATCGGTGTACGCTAATTTCACGGTATCTTCCCGGATCTCCATCCACAGACTTTTAATATCGATCCCCATCTTCTTAGACAAGTCTACAACGTTTGAAGCTATGTACCTGACCCACTGGCTATGGAATATAGGTGTGTAGTAGACGCTGAGCGGCACTGTAAGCTCTGTGAAGGTCTCGACCCCGGGCAGCCTGATCACACCGAACGAGACGTTGTATTCCAGCATTGAACCGAGCTGGGGGTCTATAGCTATGCCAGCACTTCTGTTCAGATACTCCATAACGTCTGCAGCCATATTTGGAGGGAAGATGTCTTGAGGCCACGAATCGGTTACCGTGATACTCGTGTATCTACGGATCTTAAGCACAGTTCCTCCATCTCGCTGCCTACTGATCTCTATGACCTCGTCCACCGGTAGCGAGCCGGAGAAATCGTACTGTATATAGTCAGCGGTTTCTCTCGGCGGCAGGTGCTGCTCAAGGATAACAGGTATGTTGTCTACGTACACCATCGCCGCTGCGTGGGGAGGGTTCGAGGTCGTGATTATGAACACCCTGTCGATGCCTGTGTAGAGTAGCGCTGCCACGTACAGAACCGCGTAGTCTATACAAACACCTCTTCTGAGAGAAAGTGTTTCGCTTGGTCTGTACACCCCAGGGATCTCGAGAGCTTTCTTGCGGTAGTCATACTCAATGTTCTTGTCAACCCACTCAACGAGTCTCCAGATACGCTCAGCAACTTCTCTAGAATACGAAAAGCCGTAGATCTTCTTACCCGCAACCTCTATCTCTTCAGGCGTCAACCCGCATAGAATACTAAGTAGCAGCGATTCGCTAATGCCTTCGCAGCTTATAGATGTGGGTTTGGCAACTTCTCTGCATTCCTCAAACGAGATCTTCCCCTCGTCAACCCTGAGAATACACTCAACGGTTTTAACAGGATTCTCAAACCCGCTCCACACAACAGCTAGGTACCTACCGCTGGCTAGAAACTGGGCAACTCTGCGCAGCTCCGCCACGATCTTGACTTCGTCCATATCCACATAAACAGTGTCGGCCGGGACAAACCTAGGGGCATAACCTTCAGCTGTAATCCCGCAGCAAGGAGTGGGTTCTCCATACCTATAGAACTGGATGCTGTGGATATGGCCCTTCGAGAACACGCTTATATGCGTTGAGTTTACGGTCAGCGACGTGAAGGTGCCGTGGAAGCTGAAGGACTCTGCTAATGCTGACGCGGTTACGGTTTTGGTGATGGTTTTTGTGGTTTCCCGTATACTCGTCACGGTCACGAACAGGGTTCTTGTTGATACCTTCTTGACG
>QMWT01000073.1 GCA_003661775.1 Thermoprotei archaeon | reverse complement strand
TTCAACACACTGCTCAGGGAGAGCGTTTCAGAGCAGGAGCTTGTGGAAGAGGCGAGGAGAGCAACTAGAACCAACCCGTACTTCGGTCTTCTCGCAGACCTCTACGAGATGTACGCAGCGGATGTAGGCCTTGTCCACGAGTATGTTGAGAATGGGGAGATAGTTCCCAGCGCCTCGTGCAAGATCTACGAGCTGTGGGTGCTGACAAGGATAATCGGCTTCCTGGAGAAGAGGTACGGTGCATCGCTCGGTGTAGAGGAGTATGAGGATCTGTACGTTAGGCTGAGGCTGGGCCTGGTCACGCTAGAGTACAACATGCCCCGGCAGGGACCATTCCTAAAGCTCGCCGGGAGGAGGCTGCGGCCGGACTTCGTGCTGAGGAGTGGTGGCAGGGCTGTTGTGTACGACGCCAAGTACAAAACAGGTATCTCGCTGGACGACGTAGTCAGGCTCCTCGCCTACATAGCGGAGTACGCGTACCCCGTAACCGTGGGCGGGGAGGAGGTGCTGCTCGGAGCCTTCTACAAGCTGGCTGGGGGCCTGGGCGTTGAGGAGAGGCACCGGGCGGTGGTGAGGAACGGCTTGCTGCCGATGAAGATAGCCGTCCATATACACACCCTGGACCCGAGGATGCCTAGGAGCAGGATCGAGGACTCTCTAGAACGCTCCCTGCAGCCGCTCCTCGGAACCTAGACTAGATACACCGCAAGGGGTGGAGGGGCTGGGAATACCTTCTCCTCCTATCTTCAGGGAGGCTTCCCAAGAAGCGATCGACCCTACGGCGTACTCCTACCCACCGCACTGATACACAGACCTCTCCCGATACAGTTAGCCAGGTAAACACATCGATGCATCAACTGCTGTAGTGCTTAGAACTAGCTTACACCATAACCAACATATTCGTATTATCGGTGGGTAGTACTGATTAAACGTTGCATTAAATCCCACGTGGCTATGCAACATGAACATACTCATGTACGAAAACCGGGCAGCGAAGAAAGACGCTCTATGCAATGCTTACGTGAAGCAGGCCCGCCAGTATTTGAACCTCGGATCACCGGCTCCGGAGGCCGGCACTTAAATATCTTTGTCCCGTTGGCTAATGATATTCTGGGACAGATACGGTAAGAATCCATACCTATTATCTAGTATATGGGACAGCGCTATCGAGCGTTTACCTTAAATGTTATATTATGCATTTGAAATGTATCAGCAAATAATCATGATCTGCTTAATTCCTAAGAGGCTTGTACTTCTAAGTCTCTCCTACATCACTTAATAGTTTGTTTACAAGGTCATCACTAATACAAAATCCTTTTTCTCTAAGTTTTTCTATGAACGGCCTAACTCTCTTTATCATACCCTTTAGCTTCATAACTTTCAGGAGGCCTAGTGTGCCTATAATTTCCATGCCCAGTCTTCTCGCTATCTTCCTGCCCTTGAGATCATCTATTATCAGCAAACTGTTCTTCTCCAAGGCTAGCGCTATAGCTTCTGCCTCGCCTTCATCGACAAGAGTCTTTAGCACAAGTACGAGTATTTTATCATGAGGCTCCTCAACGCTTATAAAGCTTAGGCCCCGGAAATACTCTTTCTCTTTAACACTAAGTCCTTGCATAACATCTGGCAGGACCACTACTTTTTGAAATAAAAGCTTGAGCTTCTCTAATAACTCTGCATGCTTGAGAGCTATGAGAAGAGAGCGTTCTTTATAGCCCTGTTAAAGCATTAGATGCCTTAGTGTTGCAATTGCTATTATTATATCAGCTCTTTCTATATTCCTCTTTACAGCCATGGGAACTTACACTTCTGGAGCCCTTACCTAACATAACCATCTCTAATATCTTAAAGCAAGTAATGTTAACTATATGTACAAGACTTATTATTTCTAATGAGACTGTCTTACCTAGGAGATGATGCTTGGCCACAGCTAAGGTCACGATTAAGGCTATTCACGATACTGACCTTGTGAAGATTTTGAAGAAGCTTGGTCTATATGAAGGTGTTGTCGAGGGTAGGTATAGGTGTTTTGTCTGTGGTAACAAGATTACGCTTGATAACATAGGTGGTTTGTTCAAGAGTAGAGATGGTAAGATCAACTTTGTGTGTAACAATACAAAGTGTTTGATGATAGCAGCTGAAATAACGTCGAAGATAAGCAAAGAGTAGCTACTCAACCTCAAACACAGCTATGTATCGAGTAACACCGGGCTTACCCTTATAGTATCTAGCTCTATAGCTAACCTGATTCAACAACTTCAAACCGCTTAACATCCAACTTCCTTTCCAACTCTTGTAGTTGTTTCCTAACACTGCTTTCCCTAACAACTTTTCCACTCAGATACCTGTATACTTCTGTATATGTCCCTGAACTCAGCACTGTTCTTCAAATAGATGTACCAGACCAAAGCATACTGAATACTATAGCGATCACTTAGCTTCTTTAGTAACGCTTGCAGTTTCTTCTCCTTCGAACACTCCTCTACCTTTAGATAGTCCGATAACCTCTGCTGAGTCATTCTTCGCCCACCAAATCCATAATCTCCCTGATCTCGTGTTTCTTCAGCTCCTGCTCGAGAAGCTCAGAAACCTTCTTATCGGATCTCCACCACAGCAACCTTCCATTCGTTGGATCCTTGTACAGTCTCACCACACCCCATCCAAGCGACGCAGATGGACCGATACATAGCTCGCTGAATATTCTCGACCAAGCAGTCTACTTACCTCTCTAGCAATCTGTCCAGCTGATACAAGTAGCTTAGCGCTGTAGACCACATGCACCAATGTACGCAGAAGATCGCTGTTCAACACCTTGGAAACAACTAGATGAGGCTCGTACTGAACACGACGAACCTTCCTGCAAACCATATTCTCACCCTCTACTAAAAACAAAACTTGTTTAAATATCTGCAAAACATGAGCGAGACAAAGATACAGCAAGAGAACAACAAAGAGAAACACGACACGCACAACAAAACCACGGGACATGGTGAGGGCGCGATGGTTCTGTGGAGGTGGACGCGAGTGTGCGTATCTACACATGAATTAAATGTATTAATCTATGTAGTTCGCATGCCCGTATCGAGAAGCAAAGCACTGCTTATCTCCTAGAGTCTTTACATGGTAGGGTTCTGGATAGGTGCTTAGCTATGGCCTTGAGGAGATATGTTGTGGCTGTGGATAGAAGTAGTCGTAGTGGATTAGAGGTAGAGGTGTTTAGCGTTGTGGTTGTGGATATCGGTGAGCAGAACCATCTCATCAGATACTCTGACTTCTTCAAACATATGAGGAAGCTTGGGCTACAGAAGAGGATCTACGTACCCAAGATGCTTAAATTGATCAGCGAGCTGATAGATCGACACATTATTGTTGGTCTCAGGGTTTTCACTAGGCTGGACAGCGTTGTAGAGATTGTTCATAGTAGAGGAGCTGCTATTCTAGCATGTGTTGTCGACGACAATATCTACCGGTACCACACATCGAATAGTCGTAGAGCTAGCGACTACCTCAAAAACATCCAGCTCGTACTGCTAGAAAGCACACTCAAGAAGCCAGGTAGAGAACTCATCGAGAAGACACATAGGGTAGGGCTGAAGATGGTTACACTGAGAACCGTTATGAAGATAAGCGACAACATAGCAAACTACACAAGGAATATTCTTGAAGATCAGCTGAAGAAAATACCACAGATATGGAAGCTGTAGAGAGGGACGCCCCAACTCATCCCTACCCGTAGGGGATCCGCGGATCCATTACGGATCCATTCCTTTCATACCCCCTACGGGCTACCGGTCGGGGGCGTCTCTCACTCAGTAATTGAATAGTGTTGCTAGAGTATTTATACCTGCTTACAGCTACGCTAGCTATATGCCCAAGGTACGATGGTTCTGAGCAACGGGTGCTAATGTACTTAATGAGGTCTGTTGTGGAGAATTCTAAACGGTGAGCATCCTCGTTTCCTAAGCCATTTAGCAAAGGTGTTAAGAGCTCTTTCGAAAACACTTAGAGCCTTGGCTCCGCTACGCATGAACTCGTCTAAACTGCGTATCTTCGAGAGCTTATACACTAACCTCCTCAGCCTTGATAGGTACCTCCTCTTCCTAATCATCATCTACACCCCTCCCTCGTCTATGTTTCCGCTTCGACTTCCTGGGGTACCTTATCCACCTAACATCGATAGCACCTGACTGCTCCGATCCGAAGATGAGTTGGTAGAACCTATGTATATCGGATATGAACTTCTTGACGGCTTCTACCTGATCCTCTCTTCTAACTCTTCTCCATCCAATTCTCTGCTTGGCACCAGCGAGGATGTGGATATGCAGCCTCTCATACCTTCTGCTGTACCTATCTCCTAACTTCTCTAGCTTGCCTATGGAGAGAACAGCTACAAACTTCACCATGTTGCCCGTCGAGGTTCTGATGTAGTTCAGAAACTCCTTGAGGTGTTCAACACCAAGAACAGGATCAACTATGTACGGAGGCAATCTGATCGTTATAAATACCCTGAATTCATGCCTCATCAGCTCTCGGCATATATAGCACTTCCTATCATCGAAGAACATAGAGTAAGACTCTTCCTCGTTACCTAGCAACGGGAACAGCTAAAGTAATTTCAGGGACGTAGGGTTCGCGTATCCACCGCTCGACGTCTCGGAGCCTCTTTTCAAGCCACCTACCACCGCCTAGTCTGAGAGCGTATTCGACTTCGCAGCTAGTTGTAGCCATGCGGAATTCTTCATTGACGCGCGTAGATGCGATTCTCTTACTGGTGTCTCTATCAACATCGATGCCGCGCTTCTTCAACCCGCACATCTCGACTACTCCATGGAGAAGAAGATGCCGGTTCTCAACAACATCACGAAAGCTCACTGTATCACCATAAGGGCTCTCGCCAGATATATGTTCGTAGAGTTCATCCTGGAATAATAATTATCGATAGATAATCCAGGAACACACTCGGCTAGGAAAGGCTAATTGAGTTATAAAGCTGTATTTGACGTGGGTGTAGAGGTTGTCCAAAGCCGTAAGGGTAAGGTATGAGAAGGGCGTGCTCAAACCCCTAGAGCCTATCGATCTTAGGGAGGGGGAAGAGAGGATTGCCGTGCTCATCCCGGTTAGAGAGGAGAGGAGGCGGATTCTCCGAAAGTACC
>QMWT01000072.1 GCA_003661775.1 Thermoprotei archaeon | reverse complement strand
TCGCTTATAGTCGCCCTCACCGCGGCCCTCCTCAGCGCGGTGACAGGCGGAGTCATAGGGCTTCCCGCAGGGTACGTTGGCGGGCTTGTCGACGACGCCCTGATGAGGGTCACCGACGCCTTCCTATCAATACCCAGCATAGTCCTCATGATAATACTGGCCGCGCTACTGGGCCCGAGCTTCGTAAACATAATCATAGTGATATCGGTGCTGTCCTGGTCTCCCATAGCGAGGGTCGTTAGGTCCCAGGTACTGGCGGTTAAGGAGCAGCCCTATATAGAGGCAGCCCGCGCTGTAGGAGCTTCGACTGCCCGAGTCATGTTCAGGCACGTGCTACCAAACGTAACCCCACTGCTCTTCGCAAACATGATCCTACAGGTGTCCAACGCCATACTAGCAGAGGCCGCGCTCAGCTTCCTAGGCCTCGGCGACCCGCACCACACGAGCTGGGGAATGATACTACACTACGCCGAGGGATCTGGAGCGCTAGCTGCAGGTTACTGGTGGTACGTAGTACCCCCCGGCGTAGGCATACTACTTCTAGTTCTGGCATTCGTGTTCGTAGGCTATGCACTTGACGAGATCCTCAATCCTAGACTAAGAAGACGGATTTAAACGCGCACTATGTGTACGTCTCACAATAGTCTTAACAAGCCTAACATCACGATAAATGCAGTTGTATAGTTACTTTAAGACGGCTTTTTGTTAAGTAGAATACCGTTAGGGTAGAAGTGAACAGAAGTAGCGAACCTTCTCATGTTGTTGTACGGAAGTTGATGCTACGATATGATTACCCATAGGGAACCCGTATTTCATACAGTATTTAACATAGGTTTTACGTGACGCAACTGAAGAGGTCTACTCTCTGAGAACTCTATAAATACTTTCCTATAGTCCTCTTCCTATATATACGGGCTTTTAGATCGATAACCTCAAAGTATCTATGCATTTCTTCAGGAAGGAATTCAGCCGAGCCTAGAATGAGATAACCGCCCTCTCTTAAAGCTTTCAAGAAGTTCATAAGAGCTTTCTGTTGCATATCTCTAGCGAGATATATCAGTAAGTACCGGCAGAAAATAATGTCTATCTGAGACAAGGGTGGGTCGTTCACAACATCGTGGAGCATGAACTTCACAATCCTCTTTACATGGGATTTGATCTTGTAAACCCCCCTCACGGGATCGTACACGAAGTACTTCCGCAGCCACATTCTAGGAACATTATCGAGAGCTTGTGGAGTATACTCACCTTTCTTAGCTTGCTCTAGAGCCTTAGGGTCTATGTCGGTAGCGAATATTGTTATTGTGAAACCTCCCAGCTCTGAACCCAGCGCTTCATGTAGAAGGATGGATATGGAGTACGGTTCTTCACCTCGAGCACATCCTGCACTCCATATCCTTATACTGCGACTTCTTCTCGAACTCTTGTATTCAGTAAGAGGTTTCAGCACTTTTCTATAGGTGGTGCTCCACACCATGGGGTCTCTAAAAAAGAATGATACATTGATTGTTAAGTTGTCGAAGAGGTTATATACCTCGTTAGGATTCCTACGTACGTATTCTAAGTATTCGTAAAAGGATTGAAAACCTAGGGAATTCATTCTAATAGCTATTCTACGCTTAATGAATCGGTCCTTGTATAATGATAGGTCTAGGGAGGTCAATCTTCTAAGGAGTTTCTTTAGCTGCTCGAGCTCATGTTGCTGAATGTACATGGTAGCTCACCTCTTGAATCGATGAGAGAATGCTGTAAAGGTGCTACGGGTGTACCATACGTAGACTGTTCCAGTGCTTAGATCTAGAACCACGTTTCTGCCGCTTGTACCGCCAACATCTATAGCCACTATAGGTATAGACAGCTTTTTCAGAAGAAGCCTAGCCTTATCAACATTGGATCTGCCTATGTTAGGACCGTTATCTAGCTGCAGTATGTTCGCTCCTCCAATCAAGGCTGATTGTAATCTCCTGGGCGGGATACCCAGTGCTTTAAACTTCCTCAGTAGGTAGGGTATGGCTGTAGATACGTATTTTGTAGGCAGGTCTACGCCTCGTAAGGGTCTCGGAAGAAGGCTATGTGCTAAAGTACCGGTAGATGTGTAAGGGTCATAGAATATTATAGCTACGCAGGAGCCTAAGGCCCAAGTAGCTATCTTAGTCGGGCTCTTATCGATGGCATAGCCCCCTATACCTACGACTACCGAACCTCTTCTTACCTCGTTTATCTCCACAGAATTGGTTAGGCGCCTTAACTTGAGGTATTGCTTCATTGTTATGCCGCCCCGTAGAACAGGTCTGCAAATCCTTGGCCGGGTATGATCAACAGCGTTGCATTGCGAACTTTTTCTCCTCCTATCTTAGCTCTAAATAGTAGGAGCTCATCGAATTGCATCGAGTATCTGATCGCTATACTCTCTAGGATAGCCATTATACTGTCTATAACTACCTTAGGTGGTGAGAACATGATTTTAGTCCTAGTTTTGTTGTATAATGCTGTAGCTATACTTCCAAAGACTATGTTTGCAAACTCCCTGTACGTCTCTACCGCTAACTCCTCATCTATTTCGCTCTGCTCTAAGAAGCTTTCTACCAGTACACTTATGGTTTCGCCAGCGTACTCCAAGGGCATCATGAACAACATAACTCCGTTCCAGTCTCCCTTGATAGCTGAGTATGCAGCTGCAACCGTTAGATCCTGACCTCCTATAGTTTCCAGGCTTTGCAAAGGAGGCAAGATTTCTAGCGAGACTAATTCGAGTTTTACATTGCTGCCTAACAAGGTACGTATGGACTGAGCAGCTTTCTTAAATGCCTCCTCGGCGAAATGCCTAAGCATTTCGAGTTGGGATGGCTCAGCCATGGCTCTTCACCCCTTACTGAATTAATGAGTAGGGATCTAGGATCATGCAGACCTTTCCGTCGCCTAGGATCGTCACCCCAGAGAACTCCTTGATTCCCTGAATGAACTTGGTAACTGGTTTCGCAACTATGTCCTCCAGCTCCTCGACTGCCTCCACAGCGAGAGCATAACTTTTATTGCCAGCATCGATCAGCAGTACCTCGCGCTCGTCATTGGCGTTGCTACATTTGAGAATTTCTGATAGACGTATCAGCGGAAGAGTTCTGCTTCTATGAACTAACACTTCACTGCCTGCGATGAGCCTAACGTTGGATTTGTCAAGCTTAAGTATTCCGGAGACAGCCGTCGTTGGAATGGCATATACATCGCCGCAAGATCTCACGAGTACGGCACTCACTATAGCTAATGATGGTGGTAATCTTATGGATACACGAGTTCCCTTTCCCGGAGTAGATCTTATTTCTAAGACCCCTCCTATAGACTCAATCTTCTCTTTTACAGCGCTCATACCCATCCCCCTACCTGACACCATACCAGCACTCTTCTTCGTTGAGAATCCCGGTAGCGTTATGAGCATAAGTGCCTCTTCATCACTCATTCTCTCAGCAGCTGATGGACTTATGAGCCCCTTCTCTATGGCTAACTTTTTAACTTCCTCAGGGTCTATTCCCCTACCATCATCCTCAACCTCTATGATTACGTAGTCCCCTTCTCTTCTTGCTCGAACTGCAACCGTTCCAACACGTGGTTTTCCTTTTTTAACGCGTTCCTCCGGACTCTCTATACCATGGTCGATCGCATTTCTGACTATGTGCATCAAGGGGTCTATTATCTCCTCAAGGATCTTTCTATCTAGAGCTATATCCTTGCCTTCTATGATAAGGTCCACCTCCTTGCCGAGCTCTTTCGAAAGATCTCGGACCATACGTGGAAGCATACCTAGAACCTGTCCTATAGGTATGAGTCTCATGGCCATGACAACTTCTTGGAGAATGTTAATCGTTCTCTCAAAAGAGGATACCACTTCTTTTAAGCTCGGTATATTGCTTTCTCTAGCGAGACGAGAAAGCCTTGACTTTATTAGCACTAGTTCTCCCACGATGTCGAAGAGCTTGTCGAGATCCTTAACCTTGATCTTTATCTCCTCTATTTTCCTGCGTGTATACCCGCTACCGCGCTCTACCTTGAGTGTAGCACTCTCTTCCTTCTCGAGAGTCTCCTCAAATTTCTTGACGAGGTCTTCAATCTCCGTGATCGAGGGTCTTGACTCTACAAGTTCTTGTAGCAACGTAGGGTCCACTCCTACCTCTTCAGGCTTTACTTCTTTCAACTCTAGCTCTTCGATATCTTCAACCTTGCCTAGGTTCTTCCTAAGCCCGTTAAGTCCTCTCTGCTCTATATATAACAGGACTTGGTACTCACGGCTGCTTACATGTTCAGAAGCAGGGTCTGGCTCTACCTTGATTAGTATTCCATGCTCTTCTACTTCTTTTAGTATTGCAAACATCTTGAGCCTGGGAGCGGCGCAATCTTTTGAGAACTTCACAGTAAGAGAGTAGAGTCTAAAGTTTTTGTCTTTCTCCTGTGTATGGGGATGGGGATTCTTTGTAATTTCTATGAATCTACTGATCTCTTCTACAAACTTCTCTATCTTTGGAAGGGGTCTATCCTCCTCAAAGGCAAGGATCACGCTTTCCGCTAAGTCTACACCTTTAAGCAATAGGTCTATGATATCCGATGATACATCAGCCCTCCCCTCTCTGATAACGGTAAGTAAGTCCTCTAGAGTATGCATTAAGAGCGATAGCTGGTCAAGGCCCATAGCTGCTGATGAGCTCTTGAGGGAGTGCACTATCCTAAGGATTTCATCTATGAGCTCTAGACTCTTCACCTTTTCAAGTTTTAGAAGGAGCTCGTTTAGTTTTGCTATGCTATCCTTAGCCTCGCTCAAGAACAGGTCCTTGTACTCCGACATGTTTATGTCCAACGAGCACCACCTCATAGGCGTGCTTTTGAAGAAAGGTATTTCATTCTGGCAATTCTTTCAATCTCAGCTGCTATTCTATGTAGCGGGAGGATAGCATCAACACAGCCGGTCTCTATAGCCGCTCTTGGCATTCCAAAGACTACTGAAGTTTCTTCATCCTGAGCAATTACATAGCCTCCATACCTCTTGATGTACCTGACCCCTTCTGCACCATCGCTACCCAAGCCCGTTAAAACTAACGCTATGGCGTTGCGTCTGAATGCTTTAGCAACCGATTGGAATAGAGGGTCAGCCGAAGGCCTTACATTGTTTATCTTGGGCCCTTTGTGAAGCTTTATTTGAGGGGTTCCGTCAGCCCCTCGTACCACGATCATGTGGTAGTCTC
>QMWT01000071.1 GCA_003661775.1 Thermoprotei archaeon | reverse complement strand
GAAAGAATTCCTCGCCCATATGATTCTGGACATAGTGAAAAACTTGTGAGGAGGTACCTTGGTGAAGGTCAGGGTTCCTTACCACATAACTGGGTTTTGGCTACCTATATTGAAAGACGATGTTTACGCCACGGGGTCTCTCGGCGCTGGGGTGGTGCTTGGAACCTATGTGGAGGCTTATCCTTGCGCTAGGAAGCTTAACGACAAAGTGATCTCCAGAGCCTTCGAGCTGTTGAATCTTGAAGATGGTGTATACGTATGTTTAGATGAGCCTAGACCTGTTAGGGTTGGCTATGGTGCTAGTGCGGCTAGAGCTCTTGCCGCGGCTTTATCCGTGGGTCTTCCTAGAGGTCTGAGCTTCTGCACTATTTGCCGAGAGGTGCACAGAGCTGAAGTTGAACTAGGAACGGGGCTTGGTGACGTACTAGCTGAGAGTGTTGGTGTTGGTGTGGTCTATAGAATTGAGCCCGGCGCTCCTTGCGTAGGTGTTGCTGATTTCATAGTGCCTAGAGAGGATGCGGCTGTGATAACGTTACCCCTAGGACAGATGGACACCGCTTTCATGCTTAGACAGTTCCGCGATCGGATAGTTGAAGCGGGTAAAAGAGCATACAGCGCATTTATCAGAAATCCCTCTTTCGAAAAGTTCCTGGAATGCGCGCATAGATTCAGCAGGGAGGTGGGATTCTTGAGTAGAGAATATGAAGAGATGCTGCTAAAGGCTTTAAGTATGTACCTCAGTCGCGGAGATGTTCTTGGCTACTTTATCAAAAAGAGGCTGTTGGTTCTCCTCGTGGAGAAGAGAAGCGCTGTGGAGATAGCAGACATACTTAGTATGGACGTAGGCGCGCCAGTGTATATTGACCCTATAAGCCTCCAAGGAATACATATTGTGTATGAGAGAGCAGGTGATAAAGTTGAGGAAGCTGCCATTCATGGCCAGCGGGAAGGTAGTAAGCAACTATGACCTGCTACTTCGCTACGTGGAGATCTTGGAAAGAAGAGGCCGTCGAGAACTCATCCAGAAGACCTTACCCAACTCGAGCGATATAATCTACCTAAAGGATATTGTTGTCAAGGGTACCGTGAAGACCTTGGATGAAGCTATAGCCAAGATGAAAAATAGATTTCGTGAAAGAATAGATGTAGATACTGCTGTTGAAGCTTATCGCAGTCTCTACAACACCTCGATATCCGAAGAGGAAGCGGTTGACCAAATATCTAGGATACTTGCTGGGTACGTTATAGAGATAGCTGAGCAGCTGGGCGAAATAAAGCTTAGGAATCTTGAGGTTTTGAGATAGTGTAGAGAAGGGCTTTTAAGAAGTCTACTGGGTCCTCGATAATGACCTCGTCAAAAAGGATTTCGGGAAGCTCAGTTTTCCTAGATACCAAGTATACCTTGGCACCATAAATGCGCGCAACCACTATCATCCCAGCGGCTATATTCCAAGGTTTTTCAAGTCCCAATACTACCATGCGGGAATACTGACTCGCATCGAGGTACGCGGCATCAGCACGATGTTTTGACACAGCATACTTTAATTCATTAACACTTAGCTTAAGGGTTCCACGCGAGGTTTGGATTGAATCGATGTCAAAGAATACTGGCTGAGCGATTCTTGGCAACATTTTTCTGAGCTTAGAGTTTAGACACACGTAGTATACCTTCTCTACAATTCCCCGATCCGCAAGTTCTACAAGCTCATTGTAGCCCAGATACTCAAAGCCAACACATGAGCTCATAGCTTTCCTCAGGTCTATTACAATGCTACGCCCGCTAGCAATGGCGTTCAAAATCTCTATCTCCGCGGGACAGCAAAGTTCCTCTCCCACAACAGCGAGGAACCCCTGTCTAAGTTCCAGGAACGGGTTGTTTTTTGCAAACGAACCGCGTTCTAATGAGGCCACCAATGCTCACCTCTATGAGGAGTGCACATTGGGGAGATTCATTTATTACGTAGACTGTACAGTTACCTATCGAACCTACACATCTTTTGTGAAGAAAGCTTCCTACAACGAATATACACGAAGTATCCCCTGGAATCCTCTCCAGCAACTCAGAAAGCTCGGGCATACAGAATTCCTGCGCTAGATCTTTGTGCTGAGAACATGAACCACACGGAGGGTAGCGACTTAGTATTATCAACACCTTGGGTTTTAGAGGGACGCTGTTGACTAAACGTTGAAGATTCTGAACAGGGTTGACACCGTCTATGCCACCTACAAAAACTCTCTCTGATACTTCGACCCACCTCCCGGCTACGTAGGCATTATGGCGTTTGAGTATCTTTGATGCGAGTATGTCATCTTCTAAAGCATTGATGCCTAAACAAGGAACTGTTTCGGCGAGGGTGTGACAGTACGTGAATCCTCCTGCTAGCAGCACCATGTCTGCTCTAATATCTTCTTTTACTAACTTTAGGGCCTCACTGCATTTTCTAAAGGATATGTTTGCTAGGATCGCGAACCTCATCTCCTTACAGTATAGAATATTTTGTAATTAGGTGTTATGCTCTCAATGGTCTTCCTCCACCCCTCACCGATCGCCAGCAATGCATAAAAGCCCTTGATCTGCGCCCTTGTTTTGTGTATGAGTTCTGCGAGAGCTTTGCTCGTTTTCCCACTTCTCACTAAGTCATCAACTATTATGACCTTGTCCTCGTTTGTGATGAGTCCTCGAGGTAGGTAAAGCGTTACTATCTCCGGAGGGTCGTAAGCTAGGTAGCTAACATCGACGAAGTGTTCGAATCCTACTTCACGTCTCTTCTTCACTACGAGGAGCTTCGTATTCAACATAGTGGCTATCATAGTTGCTAGGGGAATACCATCAGTCTCTATGGTTAGCACGGCCGTAGGGTTCAGTTCGCGTGACCATAGGTATGCATCAATGGATGCTATTCGCAGAACATCGATGCTGTACGCAACTTTGTATACATTGACTAGCCTATTGTTTGTGTCCCCCAGCAACTTCTCCATAAGTCTGGAAATCACTATCGGGCTCAGCAGCTTTGCAGTAAGTTCGCGGGCTCTTTCAATGCTCGGTTTGACATCTCCGTGGATGTAGCGCCATATAGTGGGCGTCGGCAACCCTAAGATCTCTTCGAGTTCACGAAACTTAAAGAATCGTTTTATGCTCTGCAGTATCTGTATAGCTAAACTCCTCTCGTCAACTAGCATAGCTGACTCCAGAATCTCGTTGTTATACTCACTTAAAACTACTTCTTGCCTTAATCTTTAACGCGGAACTACCCCGTTAATTTCTTCGGCTTAGCTCCTGAAGCAACATCGAGAGTGCCGAGTAAATTAACCTTCTCTAAGAAGTCCATGGCTTTCTCCATGGCCTCCTCAAAGTCATGACATTCGATGGTTCCTAGAGCATCGAAGAGTATGACCGAGTTAGAGATAGGTGCTCTCGATATTAGCAGACGTACAGGTAGGTACTCCGAAAGCAGATTCTTAAGCTTCTCAGCTATCACTACACACCGTGCAAAGTCTCTTGGAGATCCTATTACTATGACCAGCTTCAGCTCCATCAAGAACCCCGAATGCTACAGCTGCGAATGGTATAACCTAATAAAATCGCCATTCCCTTAACCTTTAGGAATACATATTTGCTTGAAGTATAATAGCGCTTCAAAAGAGTGAGGTTTATAAAGTTTCGCCGCTAATATATACTGCGGTCACAAGACCGGCAGAGGGTGAGAAAATATGGTCAGGCTCAGGAAGCTGTATGAAGACGAAGACGTAGTCGTGTTCAAGGCCCCTACTGACGAGGAGTTAGAGAGGCTCGTAGTTGAGACTATCAAGGAAAAAGGTAGACCTCTATCGTGGAAAGAGCTCAGGCAGATATTCAGCGGTATAGCTGGTGAGGATAGGTTAAGGAAGGTGCTCATAAAACTGATAGAACGTGATCAGCTTATCGAGCTTCCCGATGGAACCTTCGGTCTGCCAGGGATGGAGGTCAACTACGTACCTAGCAAGAGCGCTAAGAGGGTGAGACCGCTAGTACCCACAAAGTTCAGAAGACGCTGGGGAACACTAGCATCTAAACTGAGGAAGTCGGGGAAGCCTTTAGGAGAGGCACTTAAAGAATTCGAAGAGGAGAAATTGGGGCACGTTGTCAGGGTGTACAAGCGTTACCGTAGTGAATCAGAGTCTGAAGAGGGATTACCTGAGGAACTTTCAGAAGAATTCTATGGTTAGAACATCGTCAAGCTAACGCATACCATAATATTCTTCATAAGACTTCCGCGTTAAAACGCGCAGTGTTGTAGAGCAAATTTTCGGGGTTTACTCCTTGACTATAAGATGCGAGAAGGCAAAGGTGAAGATCTTAGGGAAGACCGCTATTGTAGTAACCGAGAGAGGAGCAAAAGCAGCAATTCCGCTTGCTAGACTCTGCGAATATGCGAGGAGGCTGGACTTGTGCTTGGAAAACTATAAGTGTTCAAACTTTGTAGCATTGGAATCCTAGGCAGACCAACGCTAGGATCTAGAGTTCATAACAGGATGTCCAGATACTGCTTAGAGCAAGGAGTGTTAACGCAGATGTTAGACCTAACAGTTCCGCGCAGCATCGTGGTTCGAAGGTACCCTTTTTAGATATGATCGACCACATCTCCGAGAGTGTGGGACTCAGCACTTGGAGATGCGGATATGACCACAGAGAGTCTACGAGCATTTCAACGATAAGGTGTTTTGCTGTGGAAGTCATGGATAACAGCTCCACATGGCTCACCAAGCCTATTGAGGGCGTCAGGCAATAGGGGATACTCCTTACAATTTCCTCGAGAACAGGTCGCAGAACGTCTATGTAGTTCAATACATCGAATTCTTTCCCGATTTCTGTTCTAACAACATATCTTTCAGATACTGTATAGCCCGCGACGGTTCCGCGTTGCGTGGTGCAGTTCTTTAGAATTGTACGTACATCAAAATCTTCGTAGATCTCGATGATGAACAGCTTAGTTCCTCGGTTATAGGATACATTATTTCTGCGGAGGTTCTCTCGGAGACATGTAGCTAGATATTTTCCTCTATGTTCCTCAGTACGAATCAATATCTTGCAGAACTGCCTAGTAGAGGTTATTTTAATAATATTTTCGTCGACGGTTTCTGCACCTTGTAGAAGAAGTTCTGTTATTAGGGGGTCCAATGGTGTTAGGGGGATGAAGACTTCTTCTCTTAAGCATTCGCATCCTACTTTCACAGGACCAACTATAACAATAGGTAACTGGCATGCTCCAAGAAAACCTCTTATCTCAAGACTTCTTCTCAAGACTTCCAGGT
>QMWT01000070.1 GCA_003661775.1 Thermoprotei archaeon | reverse complement strand
TATACGGTATTTTCCTCCGAGTGTTTGTACTGCTCTTATCTTTCCCTCCTTAATCCACCTACGAAGAGTAACATAGCTAACACAAAGAACCCTACAAGCCTCCTTAGGCCTCAACAGATGCTCAGACATCTCCAATCAATAAATAATAATAAATAATTTGACTATCAACTCATATAAACTTTCCCTTCAACTATCAAGTTATTTTCTGCCCCATTAATTCTCGAGCCGGAGAGAATGGGTTTTCTGCCACAGCATAAACTCACAAACATTGTGGTTTTTTGTGAAGCCCGAGACTAGGTTGTTCGAGATGCACAGGATCCTTAGAGGAGCGGGTTTCCAAACACTTCACCTTAAGCGATAGGTATTCGTTCTCGCCCCACATAACCATCGCCAGGAGGCCCGGAGCGCCGCCCAGCGAGATAGTGCCAGCTTTAGAGGAACTCCTAAGAAGTGTTCAACGAGAACTTCCACGTACTGTAATTGTTAAGAGGGTTAGTGTTGTTAGGAGCCAGCGCGGAGTGCATACAGCGTTACTAGATTTGTTCTCCCTATAACCCGCAACTTCAAACAGCTCTTCGCACACTTCAAGTTGTTGAAGAAGTTCTGCGGAGGGGCTTTATACCTTTATCTGTCTCCTCAACAGCTGTCTCTCGCTGGGATAGGTGCTATAGATTGGCTAAAGCAATAGTGGCAAAAAATGTTGTGAAGAGGTACATTACGCGCGTAAGGAAGGGGCTTGTTAGAAGTGTTAAGAAGATTATTGAAGCGCTGAGGGGAGTGAGCTTTGAGGTTAGGCACGGAGAGGTTGTGGGCCTGCTCGGACCTAACGGAGCAGGTAAGACGACCGCTGTCAAGATAATCGCTACGCTACTACTGCCTGATGATGGCGAGGTTTATGTTGAGGGGTTCGATGTTGTTCGTGAGGCTAATGAGGTTAGGAAGCGTATAGGGCTTCTACTAAGTGTAGAAAAGGGATTCTATGGCAAGCTCACGGGGCGCGAGAATCTAGAGTACTTCGGGGCGCTCTACGGCATACCTAGAAGTGTTCTGAGGAGGCGTATAGACGAGCTCATGAAGCTTTTAGAACTCGATAAATTGGGTGCGTCGAGTAGGTTGTATGAGGAGTACAGTCTAGGTATGAAGGCACGTCTAGGGTTAGCACGCGCACTCCTGAAGGATCCTCCTATCCTGCTACTCGACGAGCCTACCTTGGGCTTGGATCCTCCATCGGCTAGGAAGATAAGGAGTGTGGTCAAGGAGCTTGCCCGTAATGGTAAGGCTGTTCTGTATACGACGCACAACATGTTTGAAGCTGAGATCGTCTGTGATCGCATACTGTTGATAAACCGCGGAAAGATAGTTGCCGAGGGTAGTCCAGAGGAGTTGAAGTCTAAGATACCGCAAATGCGCACGGTGGTTGTGTACGTTAGAGGGTTCAATCCAAATGACGTCGAAAGGGTGGCGGAACTCGTTGGAGTAAAACCGTCGCTGGGGATCGATGAGGAAGGTTTTGCTATGCTGAAGTTCCAGGTTAGAAAACCTGAAGAGGTTCTGAACGACATCGTTAAAGGAATAGCTAAGTTAGGCTGCGAGATCGCTAGACTTAGAATAGAGGAGCCCACGCTAGAAGATGTCTTCCTCTACTTTGCATCTAGGTGATGGAGCATGGGCTTCATCGAAATCCTCTATGCGGAGACAAGGTTTGTGTGGGCCGGCCTCCTTCGTAGGAAGAGCGCATTATTCACAGCTCTACTCTATCCCTACATACTCACAGCATTTGTCATACTTGTAGGCTCGACGATGGGATCCCCTCAGTTATTCGTTGTCAGGGTGGGTATAGAACCCGTGCCCTTCTTCATAGTCAGCAGCTTCATGCTTATGAGCATCATGGGTGTTGTGGACGACATATTCTGGAAACCGTTATTCGACGAGTTCATGGGCACTCTCCCGTATGTAATAGCTAGTCCTGTAGATCGGGTGCTGTACTTCGTCGCTCTTCCACTACCGCGCCTCATCATAGTGCTCTTCATAGGCTTATCGAGCGTTTTACCCGTGATGATAATGTACTACGGTGTAGCTGGGGTGTACGAAGCTGTAGTAGTGATGCTCCTAGCAGGTTTTGGAGCATTAGTATTTGCGACACTCGCGATGTGCATAACGGGGGCTCTGTACATAGCTGGTGGCGAAACTTGGCGTTCACTAAACGTGATCAGACCGCTTTTAATGGTGCTTCTAGGGGTTTTCTACCCGCGGTGGCTCATGCCCTTAACGGCGCAGTACCTCTCCTGGGCGCTCCCACCATCACACGTGGTTGAGGCTGTGCATAGGATGCTCGCCGAAACCACTGGAAACGCCGTGCAATACTTCGTGCTTTTAGGTGTAGCCACGGCGCTCGCTATTCTATATGCACCCATAGGCTCTACAAGTATACGTGCATGGGAAAGGAAGAAGCTGAGAGAGGGGATCTCGGTATGAGTGCTGTAAAAGCTGTTCTCAAGGCCTACTTCACTGCTGAGCTGCTGCGCAACAAGGGTATCGTGTTCGGTCTTCTAGGTTTAGCATTGTGGCTCTCTCTATTCTTAGCACCCCTCACGCTCTTCAGACCTCCCCAAGTGCCCGCAGGAGCAATAGCTTCACAAGTCCTCGTATCGATAGCTATATTCCTAGCATACTCATCAGCCACGTGGGACTGGGCATGGCAGATCCGCTGGCTCCTCTTCGAGGGTATACTCGAGCATGTTATAGCTAGTGGACGCTCGATATTTATTCTGTATATAGGGATAGTCCCCATATCACTCATGTGGTACGCCGCTGCACTGGCTGTAGGCTACCTCACTATATCCTTACTTGTCTCACCGCCTACGATCAGCGTGGTAGATCCAGCAGCACTTGTGCTGGGAGTACTTACGCTTGCCGCTGTGCTCTTTGGGTACTCAATGCTCCTTGGAGGCATCACTATATCTACAGGCACTTCTGGACCTGTGATGGAGTTCGTGGGATGGATCTTGCCAATAGCTACTGGAGGTATAGTACCGCTGCGCGCACTCCCTGAAATAGTTCAGAGATTTGCGCTTACAACCCCCTTCAGTTATCCTGCAGAACTTCTTAGGCATGCTCTAGGATTAAGCACCCCTATACTCCCCCTGAAGACGACCTCGATCGTAGGATCCTTCTACGCATTCATGTTTCTGGTTGCAGCTCTCGCGTACTTCAAAGCACAACTTAAGAAAATGCTTAGAGAAGGCGTGAAGACTGCTTGGATGTACTAAAAGATGTTATGTTCTAAAAGGCGTGCAGAAGCAGATACTTAATAATCTTTGGTAGGGATTGTGTTAACAGGAAATAACGTATAATTCCCACCCCAATGATGTTATTGGCTACGACATGGGGATCCCTCCGTGTTTAGAGCAACTACCCGGTATGGGAGGATGCCTGATGGTGAAAACATCAACATCCTTTGTCTTGGAAGCGCCTATGGAGATAGTCTCTAAGGTTATGAATGAGCTAGAAGAATTCCTAGAAGCACTGCCGTATGTAACAGATGTGCGTCACGAACGTGACGGTACGTGGGTGACTATGACCTTCACGAAGCTCTTCATGAAGCATGCGGATACCTACAAAGTTGAATCGCTGAGAAGCGAAAACTCAGTAACATTCGAGCTTCTGGGCAGGCACGGAACGATTGTTATAATGGTTAGAGCTGATGCCGAAAATGGGGCTGTAAAGGTAAGCCTGGAAGCACACTACAGTGGACGTAGCGAAGGGCTAGTAAAGGAGAAGCTAGTTGAGATCCTAAACAGCATACGGAAATTTCTAGTTGAGAGAATATCTGAGGAGCTGGAGTACGCTCCTCAGATACGTAAAGTCTTTGGCAGGGATTTAGAGCTGTCCGATGTGCTGAGCGTTTCTATACTTTTGCTTAGCTCCACGCTCTTGAAGAGCATCAAGGTTCCTCCGGGAGAATCTGTATACCGTTACATCGAGAAGTACGTCGGTGAAGGGCGCGGTCTGTTGCTGATCACGATCGAGGCTGACGGTGCTAGGGCGCGTCTTCTCATAGACAATGGTAGGATAGAGGGTGCGTATCTAGAGAAGGGTTTAGATAATTTTGTTGGTGTAGATGCGTTGGATGAGATCCGGAGGCTTGAGGGTCCGGCGTCCATAAAGGTGTGGCTAGTTGTAGAGAAGAGAGGAGGCGAGAGGCAAGGAGAAACCGCTTAATTCTCAGTTTAGTGCTCAAGTATGTGGATGGTGTCTATGCGCACATCGAGATGCGGCTCCGTGATCTGTGTAGATGGTTCTTTCAGGTTTCTGCTGGGTGTGAACTACTGGCCTAGGAAAACGAATATCAGGATGTGGAGGGACTGGGACGAGGATGCTGTACGCGAAGATGTAGAAGCCATGAAGAAGATGGGGATAAGAGTTGTTAGGTTCTTCCTGAAGAACGAGGATTTTGCTGATGAACGTGGGCTTCCCAGGGGAGAAGCTCTAGATAAGCTGGGTAGGTTCCTCGACATACTTGGAGATGCTGGTATAGCAGGTTTCGCGACGTTTCTGGTCGGGCACATGAGTGGTGAAAACTGGCCCATACCCTGGACCACGTTTGAGGATCTCTACAAACCCGATTCGATAGAAAAAACCTGTAGGTTTGTGGAGACCGTGGTCTCTAGATTTCGTGAGCATAGAGCCGTAGCAGGATGGATCTTGAGCAACGAGCTGAGCCTTGTCAAGAGGGCTAGGAGCAGTGAAGAAGCTCTTGCTCTGCTGAGAGCCTTCGTAGGAACTGTGAAGAGGATCGACCCGAAGCACGTGGTGTCTTCAGGTGATATACCGTGGAGCTACCTCCAGGAGACGCCTATCGTCAAGAACCTCGTGGACTATGTGGGGCCCCACCTATACCTCTACGACGTTGATAAGGTGAGGCACGGTTATACCTACGCGGCCATGCTCGAGCTCTTCTCTGACGGCGGTGCCGCGCCGGTGATACTTGAAGAATTTGGTTTCAGCACCTACCAGTTCTCCGAGGAGAGCCACGCTAGGTTCATAAACGAGATCCTCTACACGGCCCTAGCCCACGGAGCCTCCGGCGCTTTCATATGGTGCTTCTCGGACTTTCCGCATGAGAGCGATCCGCCCTACGAGTGGAGGCCCCTCGAGCTGGGATTCGGCCTCGTCAGAGCTGATGGGAGTTTAAAACCGGCTGCGGAGGTCGTTGAGCGTTTTGCGGCGGAGCTTGAGAAGGTGGAGAAGCTGGGTCTACACAGCAGGTTCAGGAGGTTTGTAGAGGCGTCGATCCTGTACCCCTTCTACACTCATGGTAGG
>QMWT01000069.1 GCA_003661775.1 Thermoprotei archaeon | reverse complement strand
TCTGGCTGTATTCCTAGTGGTTATTCTAGTGCTCAGCATGGTGCCTAGGATACCACTACCTACTGGCGGCTTCAGCTTATTCGGTAATCAATTAACTGAGGAAGTCAACCCACCTCAAGTACTCTACGCATCGACAATAAACTTGAATCAAGGAACGGTATGGAAAATTGAAGCAAACATAGACGGCATAAGAATAGAGCAAAAGAGCTCACAGCTAATCGAAAAACTAGTATTAGAGGATGTTGATTTAGCGCCTAATGATGTTGTGTCTATGCATCTCTTCGGTGCTTACGTTGCGCCATCCAATACTGTTGGCGCTAACTACGTTTACTTAGGTGATGTAACGCCGTACAACGGAAGCTATACCATGGTGATGTGGGCTAAGGGGAACCCGACCGATAGTCATGTTTCAGTCGTTTTCGATGGTATTTCTGGTGGTTATTTTGGTTTAGGACTTGACGAGTACGGGTATGTGATGGACGCTGGTAAAGACCCATTCACTAGTGAATCATACAATCATCCATCTCGAGAAAGTAATATTGAGTCATATAGTGTTGAGTTTGCACTAAGCTACGACTACGACACCAACACATCGTACTACATAGACCCCGATGAGGAAGTCACCATTACGACAATACGTCACGGTTTCGGATACAAGGTAAAGCTGGGGGCCGACTGTGACTGGGATGACCCTGATATTAATGCTAGAAGTCAGGACCCGAGTAGGTGGGGCTACTTCATACTCTACACGAAGTTAGTTGATGTAACTCAGATACTGCAGCGCCACATAGTCACCGATACTGGTTGGTGGCACTTCTTCGATGCTACGTGGTTCAACGGCACTCACTACCTAGACATCAAGGATGGAACACCATACCAAGTAGTAGGAACAGTAACAAGAATACCAGCCAAGCAAACATGGCTATGGCTAATTAAATCACTTACAAATGACAACAAGCTACATGTTAAGTTTGTTCCTGAGGGTTCAGTATTCCGCATAAAATATAGTGGCATGATTTACGAGTGGCGTATTGATGGTGAACCTAATGCCGTAGGGCTCATAGAGGATTACAGTATCGATATTGCTTCAATATTTGGACAAACAGTACTACCAAGCTGTACAGTTGAATTAATATATCCATCACAGAAAGTGAGATTCTACGTTCCTAGCGGCTTCCAAGTAGTTGTTGAGGGTAATGGCTGGTCTGAAACACATGAGGTACCTCTAAACTCTTCATACGTTGACTTCGGCTTACCATTCTCAGGAACCTATACTGTTAAGATTCTTGGCTATGAAGAGACGCCTAGAATTCATGTAGAGACTAGCGGTGACTTAGTAAGGGTAACCGTCACTGATGAAGCTGGATATGCCCTAGCAGGCGCTAAGGTCTATGTCTACGATGCTAGCGGTAATTTAGCGGCTGTTGGTGTTACTAATGACTTGGGCTTCTATGAATTCAGTAAAGAGCAACTAAGCGGTGAGCAAGCTAGAATCGTGGTAGTGCACTTAAGCAATGGTAAGTACTTCCACGCAGATAAGCTAGTATCTTTAACCGCATCGATGCCTTCAATAACTTCAGTACCTGCAGCCGCTACTACGGCCAGCTCAAGCGCTAGCTCTGCAGCCCTAGCCATAATACTGCTACTAGGGATTGCAGTCCTAACCATAATGCTGGTATCTAGGCGTAAGAGGTGAGTGAAAGTGAAGCTAAAAATTAAACCGTTTTTAATTCTGTTGCTTATCTCGATACTGCCAGTTATCGCTTATGCAGAGACTGGTGCTTGGGTTGTCTACATCAATAGCTATGATGACTACCAGAAAGTGAAGATTGAGGGTAGCTTTCAAGTAGAGCTATCGTACACATTTGATAACGGTAGGCTAGTCATTAACTCTATATGCTTGAGCGGTTCATCAGTACGTATAGACTTCACGTGGTACGGAAGCAGGTCATACCCTTACCTAGGGATAAGCCAGTCAAACGGTAATCATGGCTACGTACTTCATGACTCAACAATAACCGAGGGCCACCACGTATTGACATTGAGGCTAGTAGAGTCTGTGAGTACCTACCCATACCTACACTTCTACAAGACATGCATACCGAGAACTGGCGGCCCGATAATTGCTACAATAGACATGAGGAACATACCGTCATGCAGTCAGTCAACACCATCGCCATCACCAACACAGACCACCACAGTCACCACTACAACCACTACAACTGCAACCATTACCGTAACAACAACGGCATGGTATGAGGGGATTAAGAATGAGCTTCAAGCAATATTCAGCGGCTTCAGTAGCCCATCAAGTAATACGTCAGTAGTGATAGCTGTAGCACTAGTAGGTATAGCCGTAATCGCGGTAGCCGTCATAGCTACTAGGAAGAGGTGATTAAATGAAAACCAAAACCTTTTTCCTAATCTTAATTCTAGTATTAATACCTGTATTATTTAATATAGAAGCCCAAGCCCAGACCCAAACAGTTCCCTTAGAGTTCCATGAGGACTGGCTCAAAGGTGTTGTCTTAATCACTTACCAATCATACTACGGAACTGGCTTCTGGATTAATAATCAATACGTAGCTACAGCAGCGCATGTGGTTGGCTACAACCCAAATGCAATAGTGACCGTAATCAAAGGAACTGTTAGGTCTAGCGGTAGGGTAGTTGCTCTCGATAGGGCTACTGACGTAGCCGTGATTTACGTTGAGAATGCTAATGCGTTCGAGAAGCATATCTTCCCCATCGCTAGAGAACTGCCACGCCTAACAAGCACTATCTACGTTATAGGTTATCCTTATGAATTATTACAGGTATTAGGTTCTGTAGAAGCGCTAAGCGAGCATCCTAGAGTATTAAGGACTAGCTTCGCTTGGTCAGCCAACGGTCTAATTGAGCTAGGCGGGATAACTGACGCTGGCAATAGCGGCGGTCCTGTCTTGGATTTCTACGGTAACGTAATCGGGATAGTCTCATTTGCTGCAAGAGGTGAGGCAGGCTATATGTACTACGCTACCTCTGCAGGAAATCTTAAGCAATTATGCCAAGAGCATAATATAGCCTATATTGAAGGCACTAACGGTATAATCCCTGAGGAAATCGCTTCTAACCCAGCAGCGGTGGCAGCAATCTCAGGTGCTGCAGCGAGCCTAGTTACTGACATCGCGATACTTCTTGCGGGGATAGGAATTGGGACAGGCGTCCTAGTAGCTAAGAGGCGAAGGAAGAGGTGAGTGAAAGTGTTAGTTAAACTCAAACTCTTTTTAATACTTAAGAAGCGTAACCCCACTCTTAAGTCCTTACTAAACTTTATTGAGAATGATTTAGACCACTTCCTAAAGCGAAACGGTTTAGTAATCATGTCATACGAGGTGAGAGAGGAATGAATCAATTTACTACTTTGGACTTCATGTTGTTGAGTACTGCAGCTGCTCTCTGGGTCTCTATAATATACATGTTAAGAAGCATGCTTAGCAGGTCTAGAGAGGAAGAGATTGAGAAGTTGAGGCGTGAGAATAGAGAGCTTAAGCACATGCTTAAGGAAACTGAAGAGAGGCTTAAGCTACATTATGAGCAACTACTCAAGGAAGCAGCCATTAAGAACGTGATGATGCGTGGCCTCTGGGAAGCATACCGCTCTGGCGAAATCAGTAGGTGCTATAAGGACGGCGGCGAGGTTAAGGTACTAGCTGACGGCACGGTCATATGCTTCAAGGCTAAGGAAGAGGAATCATACAGTATTGAGGGAAAGGAAGAACTAGAGAGGATGGCTCAATGGCTTAAGGAAGAGGAAGAACTAGCTAAGGAAGGTGAGGGTAATGCCTCAAGTGAGTGAGGAACTTCTACGTCAAATCATTCAGTACCTATGGAACCAGCACGTAGCTAGTGAGCAGCAATGGCTCTACTACATACTAGCAGCACCAATCATAGCCTTGATGTTCTACCTAGTACTATGGCTTAAGCACAGGGCTCACTGCAGCACTCTACTTGAAGCACTAGCATTTTTCTTCGCGCCTAGGGGGCCAGAGCGTATGTTAGTGTTTAAGGACTTAGCGGGGAATAGGTTCCTAGTATACGATTATAGGGTGCTAAAGGGAAGTGATGGCTACTTAATTCAGGCTGGGCCCTACATGCTCAAAACAAGTGAAGACCCTGAAAGTTATGCGGAACCAGTAAGCCTCTTAGACGCTAGAGGTCCTAGTGGGGTACCATCGCCTTTCGGGTTATGGGTTAGGCAGATGGTTGCTAGCTACATAATGCTAGCTATTGTAGCTGTGGGATTCGCTAACACATTCTGGGTAACCGCTACCGTATATGCGCCTGCTACGAACGTAGCCTACACAACGGTAGACCTAGTAGCCTTCGCAGCTCTAATACTTACACTATCATGGTTCATAACTACGCTGCTTAGGGCCTTAGCGCCTCAGACCTTAGTTATTAGCTTAAGCGCGATAGGTGCTAGCGAGAACTTCATAGAGGCATCACCAGCACTTGATGTCTACTCTAGCTTCCCGCCAGCTAAGTTATTGAGAAGTATCGGTAGAGAGCCCCAAATTGTAGTATCCGAAAGTGTTGGTAAGACTGTCGAGAAGTTAGAGAAGGAACTAGGTGATAAGTCCTTAGCTGCCAGTATCTTAGCGTTACTAGGTCAGGTCTACGATAGCTGGCGCAAGAGCTTGGGAATACTGCTACAAGACAGATACGACATATCAGTAGCTGCTAAGGCTAGGTACCACCTAGAGGAAGTTAAGATGCCTAAGGGATTCCTGCAGCGCTACGCAGGTGTCCTAGCTATTATAGCGATAGTACTGGCTATAGGGGTAATCATTCTATGGCTGCAGCCAACAGTGCAGCCAGCAATGAATGCAACCGCAACCACTGCGGCCGCACCCTACACACTAGCTACCCCACCCACACCACCGACAACCACAATTACTGTAAGCCCAGCTAGCCCACCTACAATAACGCCTAAGGGGTAGTGAATGATTGACTTAATTGTTAAAGGCTTAGTGATATTCGCTGCAGTAATCTCGGTAGCCTACGTATTCGCTAGGATAACCCAATCCACAGGAAGCTTCACTAAAGGAATCCTAGCTGTTAGCCTACTGATAGACTTCTACCTAATCATACTATGGATACTGGGCATAGATAGACCACTATTCCAAGTAAAATTCACTAGAATAGGTGCTAGCTTAACCATAACAGCACTAACGATATTCATACCCCTCAAGCTACTATTCACAATATACCTATTTATCAAGTCAAGGCAGCTACAGGCAACGATAGGTTAATGATTAAAAATCACAAAGATTATCCGCTAACCTTTAACCTATCTGACTCATATAATTTCT
>QMWT01000068.1 GCA_003661775.1 Thermoprotei archaeon | reverse complement strand
TAATATAGCGGTATTTTGGGTTAAAGTTCCGTCAATTCCAGCAAATAGCACAAAAAAGATTTACTTAAACGTAAATCCCGATAGGACGGAAGATTTATCAAACGGAAAAGCAGTATTTGATGTATTCGACGATTTTGAAACGGATGAAGGAGATTGGAATTATGTAGGTGGAATTAATTTAGAATTCTTGGGAGATTCAACGGTTAGAGTAAGTGCAAGCGAAAACTTTACCAAAGCAGTCAAACAAGTAACATACACACAAAGAGATTTGATTATTGAGTTTAGAATGAAGCCTGAGACGGTTAGCGGGGAGAGGAGTGATTTTGGTGTGTGCTGGCATTCAGATACAGCAGAAGATTTGGCATATTATTTTAGATTTAATAATAATTACAATGAACTACTTAGACATACTTCAATGCCCGGAGATGGGGGAACGGATAAATCTTATATAAGTTCTGGCATAACTTGGGGAGATGTTTGGAGAATTGTAAAAATAATCTACATTAGTGCTGAGATGAAAGCAATAGTTTATGTAGATGGAACGAAAACGCATGAACATACATTTACGGCAGAGCCAAGTGGAAATAAAGCTGGAATATACAAACATGACGCAGATGGAACGGCATTGTACGATTGGGTAAGAGTTAGAAAATACACCGAACCAGAGCCAAGCGTTACAGTAGTTAAAGCAATAGCAACACCGACCTTAGACTTAAAGAAAATGATAGCTAATTGCTTGGCTGGAAAGAAGGCTCAAATACTCGACAATTATCCGATAATCAGACTTAAGAGTGGAACAACCGTAATAAAAGACATTCAAGCTACCGCTAAGCATGTAAAACACGATGAAGCAAATAACCGTTATATTGTTATGTTTCTCTTTATGGATGAATCAAGCGATGAATACACCACAGATAACCAAGAGCTATGGTTTCCGCATCCCGACGGTAATTATTTAGCGTTTACTCAGACTCAGAGCTTTACAAAGACGGCAGATGAACCCTTACCTTTGAGATGGGAAATATACTTGCCTTATACGGTTGATGAATTAGATGGACAAATATTATAAAAGGTGATGTAAAATGAAGGTGAAGGTTATAAATTTGGAAGGAAGTATAAATTCACCGTGTAAAGGTCTAAGCGATAGCTTAGGTTATGCGATTCATGATTTTAGTGATGTAGCAGAGGTTAATTTAGTAGAACTACATTATCAAGGATCGTTAGTCAAAGCGTTTAGCGTTGCAAGTGATCAAATAACCGTAGGGGATGACGGAACTGACGCTTACCTTGAATTCTCAATTAAAGATTTTAGTAGCGATGAATATAATTTCGATACAATATACGTAATGCACAAAAATCCATACGGAACATGGTGGAGAAAATACTTTAAATTTACTGGAGACTGGACAAAAGAAGCATTGACAATGCTTGTTATTAACTTTAAACTATGGATACGTGGTTAATTCTTTATTTCTTGAAGAAAAGAGGATTTGCATTTAGAAAGGCAAGACCTACTAAATCATTTAGCTTAGAGGATATTCTTAGAGTTTTAGCTAACGAATTAAAGGTTTACCAACCGTTTATACATGAAGATGAAATAAAATTAAGTGCTACTGAGGTTAAAGCGATTAAAGAATTATTATTTGAAGATTCTATAAATCTAAGCGATGATGTGATTAATGCATTATTAAAAATACTGTTAGAGGATGAGACTAAGCTAAGTGGTAATGTAATAAGCACATTATCAAAAATACAGCTTGAAGATTCGTTTGATTTAAATGATAACTTAGTAAACGTTTACAGTCCGATGAGTCTCGAAGATAGGTTTTATTTGTTTAGTAGTTGCGTTAAAGCTTACGTTTCTGAAGCATTATTGAATGTAGAGGATGAATTTACGTTATATAGTGGTTGTGTTAAAGCCTTTGAGAATTTATTAACCATAAATGCTGAAGATTCGTTTAATATCGGTGATACATTGGTAGATATGCGATTACATTTAACCCTAGAGGATTCCTTCCAAATAAGCGATTCTCTAAGTAAATCAGCTAAAGTTATTAGCTTAGAAGACTCGTTTAACATAAATGACGCATTAGCTAAATCCGTTAAAGAAATGAGTTTAGAAGATTCGTTTAATGTCGGTGATAACTTAGCTGTAAGTAGTAAGAAAGAAACTATGGAAGATACTATAAGCTTAAGCGATAGATTAGCAGTTCCGAAGTTAGATAACGATATAAACGTTATACGTTCAATGTTTGCAATATACGTAAGAGATACGGGTGTTTGGATTTACGGAAACGAAGAAGAATGGGTTAAATTGCAAAAATGCAACGGATATTATTGGCTTGGCTTTGAAGACTTGAAAGGACAGCCTAACCCCGATTACGATTACGAAGACGTTTACATTATCATAAAAGAGGAAGGAAACGATTATATTTGTGAAATATATCATGGAGAACATAGTTATACGAATGATATTTATTGTGATGGTAGATTTATCGTAACTGCAAGTGGACATGGCGTTAATAAACGTAATCCATGCGAATACTTTGATGAAGATTATTTAGCTACGGTCAAAATTAATAAATACTTATTATCTCTATATTCTACATGGTAACGTATTCAGATGTTAAAAATGCGATAAATAGCTTGAAAAGAGATGTATTAAAATATCTCTACGCCGAAACAATAAACAGACGCTACAACATATTCAATAACGCATTAAACCGCATTCAAAACGCTATGAACCAAATAACACCTAATATAGGTATTGCAGTTCAAGAATTAGCCTTTGGCTTAATGCTTGAGCGTTATCTAACGTCTAAATCCAACGCAATAGGGTTAAAAGGTGTAGAATTTAGTTATGCGGATGAAACCGTAGATATGACGGGATTAGACGGTAACACATACGATAATCCCGTATTTCCGCAAATTCAATTAACGTCAGCGGAGTTAGATGAGTTAATGAATGCCATGAAAGAAGTTCCAGCTAATTTACGTAAAGGTATATGTGTAATACGTATAAAAGCTGAGGATAAAGCGAATATGCCACGTGATCCCGATGAAGAGGATAGTTTATTCGCTTATTACTTCGCTGACGCCGTTAATCCGTTAGAATACCATACGGTAAACTATGGAGTAGATTATTTCGGACAAGACATTAAACTTCTACAATTCTTCTACCAGACGATAGATCCGACATTATCGGGAGCGATAGAGTTAAAATTAGAGCTTGTAGAGACTGAATCATTAGTATTAGGATGGTTTTATAATGAAACTACTGGTAAATACGATGTGCTTATAGGTGTGGATGTTAAACCTGTATTAACGCTTAGCGATCTAAGTAATCCCGATAATAAGCGTAAAACTACCGCTATGTTCATATTGCATGTTTATAACGCTTTAAGCGTTAGCGGTAATATTTTAATTGATAAATATGAAGTTCCATTTATAGCTAATAAGCATTATTTAGTTATAATTGGAGCTGAGCTTACAGGATTGAGAGGAATTGAGATACCAGTTGAAGAAAGTTATCCGTGAGGTGATAGTTATGAGTTTGGCAAGTATAATTAGTTCGGGATTGAAAACCCAAAAATTACCAGTTATATTTGAAGAGATAGCTGATTTCTTAGGTGCTAAAGACGTAACGGAAGCTATGAGTAGATATCTAAGGTTGCAAATCCTTAAGGCAACGGTAGGAGAGAAATGGCTTAGGGATGTCTTTAGCGTATTCGAAAATCCCGATTTGCTTGTTTCACTACCGAAACCGAAAGCATTACCGTATCATCCTAAGCATATTTCGGAGATATTCTTCGCTACACTACAAAAGACTATTGAATCATCAGCTTATCTTGGTGAAGAGATCGGAAGTGAATGTATAAGCGAAATGCTAAGCGAAGGGTTAAGCTCTGCATTAGAGAGCAACTATAATGCTTCATTACAAACAATATTAAACGTATGGAAAGGAAGTTTACCGCCAGACTTATCGGTTGCACAAGCCTTAGGAATGCGGTTAGATCGTGTAGAAACTAAATACGCAACTTCTATCTTAGCCCCTACGTCAGCTTTACCTTATACGATCTTAGAGGCATTAATTCAAGGCTCTTATAACCGTCTATCGCAATTATACACACCGTTAGATCAAAACGTAATTAGCACAATCCAAATCAAGAATACGTATCTTACAGCACATTTAACGGCATTAGGAGAGTATATAACAAGTGTAATAAACGATCTGATCTTTGACGTTCAATATTTCACCGAAAGATTGGAGAATTACGTTAATACAGCATTAACAGTAATCTTGGAGCGTTTAACTGCAAGATTGGATGATTTAGAAGCTGTAGAATCAAGACATAATACAACTGACCCTACAACGGGAGCACCGCTTTTGGATGATGAAACTTACGCTTCAATGTTGGCGGAAATTTACGCTGACGTTCAAGCTCTGCAAAATACGTTTAATCAGATTAAAACGGAAGTTGATAACTTAATAAGCGATTATTTCAGCAATCTCGATAACGTATTGAACGATTGCGTAACGTTAGTAATTAATTACTTGAACTTATATGAGAGTAATATTAATACATTGATTAATAATGAAGTATCAGCGATTAACGGATTGACTATACCATCTGACATTAAATCAAAGATTGCGGAGATATATGAACGTATCAGAGCTTATAGAGGTTGCGGATTTGATTATAGCTAACTATGGCAAGGCATAGACATAGTGAAAGGGTAAGATCGGATAAGCGTTTAAGGGCTAATTACGTTAAGCTCGTTACTCAACAATTTATGCAAGCGTTTCATAACGTAGCAATGGAAAGAATGAGGTATTTATCAAGGATACATGAGAAAATGGAAGAAGCTAAGCGTAAAGCTATACGTGAAAGATCGAAAGAATTACTCGAAGTATTGAAGAAAAGACAATTAACGGTTTATGCTGTATATACGGATGATGCATTACGTAACGCTAATATCGAGAAAGCATTAATTGACAAATACGGTGTAGAGCTTGATGATCTTATTTTAACCTTAGCAGAGTATTCACGTAATGGATTTAACGGAATACCGCCAACTGAACCAAATCCCGATAAGATTCGTGATGTCGGTTCATTCTACTACGCTCCGTTCAATTCCGAAGATATACATTCAACTGCATGTGCTATTCGTATAACGCCAAAGACTGCAAGGGTTTTAGAAGGTTTACCAGCTGATTTTTACGTTATAGCTGTAAATACTCCCGAAGGATTGATGAGTAAAATAATTCCGAGATCAGATCCGACATATCACCTTTTAGAGTATTTAGCGAAGATTATGAGACGAAAGGGAAGAAGAGAAAAGCATACTCGTAAGAGAAAGGGACATTACGGTATTATTCAACCGAATGAGCCTATTCACATGGTTTACACGAATTGGTTTGAAGAACGGTATCCGATACCGTTAAGGATTGCAATTAACAGCAAATACGATTTAAAGTGGTTTAATGCGATTTCTGTCGGATTGCCAGAGAGAGCTTTTAGATTAGGTGATGTTAATATAATAG
>QMWT01000067.1 GCA_003661775.1 Thermoprotei archaeon | reverse complement strand
GGTAGGGGGCTATCTGTAGGTTTATTCCTTCACCAGCCGCATCCGTTGCTAAGAATACCCTCACTTTCGTATCGTTCCAGAAGGTCGCGATAGCGTATCGCCGCTCTTTTAAGCTCATCCCTCCATGCACATACGTGAACTTTATATCGGCTCTACTAAGCACTTCTTTTAATCTGTCAAGGGTCGCTCTATACTCTGTAAACACTACAACTTTATGCCTCTTGATTAGCGCTTGTAGTAGTTTTAGAAACTCTAGTTCTTTGAGCGTGAGCCCTTTCTGGCTGATGTGCATGCGCACTATGTCTAAAACTGCTTGGAGTGTGCGGCTAGGGTTCCTCATGTATTTATGCAGGTCTTCTCTCACATCAGGTTCCACACCACTTACATCATCAGTCTCTTCAGAGAAAGGGTCTTCGACCTCAGGAACTTGGAGTCTCCTTAAGGTTACGTACAGGGCATAAAGGCTTGACGATAGCCTCTTCAGAAGTATTAGTTTCGTTAAGTGTGGTAGAGACGAGGTCTCTATGAGTCTCTTGAGCTTAAAGTACGTCTGGTACCAGTATGGATCAGGTCTTATATCCACAGTATAGCTAACACGCTTAGGAAATAGGGGTCTCCCATCAACTCCTCTAGCCTGATCTTTAAACCTCCTTATGTATAGAAAACCTGTACCTAATAACTCTAGTATACGTCTGTACTCAGCCTCATAATACCCCCTAAACGGTGTGGCCGACATCAGTACCAGAGATTTAGATTTCTTTGCCAGCTCTATGGCTATCTTAGACCTAAGTGTCTCCTTACGTGTGATGACGTGGTGCGCCTCATCAATGACCGTAAGATCCAGACCTTTCTGGGGGAGTGCTGAGACAAACTCGTAGCCGTACCTGCCCTTGATGAGGTCTATCGATACTATAAACCTCAACTCCCTGCCATGCTTTAAGTCGTTGACAAGATCTAAGAATTCATCACCGCGCTCAATAGTTTTGAAGTAGATGCCGAACTTGTAGAGTAACTCGTCCTGCCACTGTCCCACTATAGCCTTAGGTACCACTATAGCTATATTCCGTACTAAACCTCTCAGCAGCAGTGAGAGTATAAAAAGGCCTAAAATTATTGTCTTACCCAGACCAGTTTCATCAGCTATTAACGCGTTTACTGGAAAACCTGCTCGTAAAAGACCTCCAACCTTATGAGGTATGGGGGAAGGACACTTGTGGTGTTCTTCATAATCACCGTACAACGCAGCTAGCTGGTGCGGAAGAATATCAACCCCACGGGACAATACGAGGGGTGATAAAGGGTGATAAGCCAACGTTGCTACGTATAGTTCATATGTAGATACCCTCATACTCAGGTTGCCCTCAACACCAGTCGCATGTTACGAGCCCTCAGAACTTCTATTAATGCCTTTATAATCTCTGTATCTAGTTCCGTGACGTCTATTTCTATCTCCTTCATCCCCCCAGCTCTAATACACTCAATTACGTCTTTTGAGATCTTATCCACCTCAGTAACATAAACGTGATAACGTAATGCATCTTCGTATCTATTATAGACCCCAGCAACTTTATCGTAGAGTTCATCTACACGTTTAATAATATCTGTATCCTGGCAGAGTTCTTTTGCAATCACCCTATTACTCCTGAGAACCTCAATAAGTTTGTTCACAGAGCCCCGTACTCTGCTAAACACTGCAGTAGCTATATCTTCAGGACACTCTTCGATGCACCCTCCATTGTATATGCATTTCACTATTGAGGCCAGGTCTTTAGGCACTTCTTTAGTATAACACTCATTGAACTCTTTTAGGGTTTCTATATATTGCTTGTACTCTTTTTTGAAATTTTCACCGAGGCCGTCCTTTACCCTCTCATAAGATCTGACAATATCCTCTAGTATCTTCTCTAGAGACTGTTGTGTCGCTCTTGCTTTGATAATACGTGCTGCCTCCCTACTTACTAGATCGAGTTTTTCTTTAACATCGCTTAGTCGGGCAAACACATCATTGTCTATTAACTGGAAGAGCACACCATATAGATTCTGGACATCGATATTAAATAGCTCGGGCAACCTAGCTAAATTCTGCACTAAGTTGTCAATTTGACTACTAATAACCTGGTTGTACCTTCTTATGTCGGAAAATGCGCTATAGTCATTTACACGTGATAGTAAATGTGCCATAATATTAACTCCGTGTACCCCTCCTTTCTCTCTGCACTTGTTCAATAGTTCGCAGACATATAATGCGTAGTCAGGGAGGTCTTTCAAATTATCACTATTGAGGCTTCTCTGTACTGTACGTGAAGAAAAGATCTTCTTTATATGTTCCTTAAGATCTGGATATTGTTCGTCAACTCGTACAATTAGATTATCTATCTTGGACTTAATCTTTGGGATCTCCTCGTCACTAAGGGCTTCAAGTAGTTCCAGCACTTGTTCACTATCTAGACCTAGGTATTCGGAGTATTTTGTAGCAATATACGAGTGTAACGGCTTCTTTAGGAGTTCCTCTATGGTCTTTAGTATCTGTGATGCTTCATTTATTTTACTGCTAGAACTCTCGATAAAGCCCTTCACGGCCTCCAGGTCTTCAGTCTTTAATTCAGTAATACTGTCTATCAGTTCCTTGACTATGTTCATTAACTGTGACACATTAGATGATATGGTAGGCGCGATGTCCCTTACGTAATGCTTAGCACTATCTACGAGCACTAGTATTTTACTGATATAGTCTTGTACGTCTCTCTTAATGCGTTCCTGTAGATCCCTAAGAGCCCTCGCGAGTTCTTCATAGTCCTTTATGATGCCTGAAACCAGGGGTCTCAGATAGCCTTCTTCGGCTGAGTTGGTGATACTCATTCTAACCCCCTTACACTTCTTTTAACTTATTGATGCCGTCCAGTATGTTCTTTAACTGTGTCTGTATGTTACGTTTATGCTCCTCAACTTCACCGAGTACCCTACTGTAATCCTTAACTAGATCCTCTACTTCTCTTAAAACGTCGGAAATAGTACCTCCGGCACTATCTACAGCCCTTAACGACTCAACACGTATAGGGATGTCCTTTTTGATATCTTCAGGGAACCTTACTGGAAGCTGGCTTAGTTTTTGCTGCAAGTCCTTAAGTTGTTCATAGATCTTTTCATGCAGTCTATCATGCCACTCTTTAAGCTGTGCTTTAATCTGATCTAGTAATATTTCACTTTCCTCAGGTAATCCGAAAACCGCCATAAATGCTACTGCTATAAAGTGTTTGGGAGAAGCGAGACTTCCTGACTGTAGTTCTCTAGCCCACTGCTCTGTGATACTTAATGCCTCAAGTATACCACGTACCTCGTCCTTCAAGGAGTGGGCTCTGCCTCTAGGCTGGATTCTGATTTTTATACATAATGGTGAGTTCCTACATAAGGTAGTAGAGATACTATCTATCTCTCCAAGCAGATCTCTCAATCTCTCGGCAATATTCTTGACCCCGCCGAGTAGCTCAAAATATAAGTTCAGTATGTCATCCTTGCGCGTGTTAAGTAACATGTTAAGTAAGAGTAATCTATAAAGCAGGCGGAGCTCATTATCCCAATCACTTCTCCTAATATTTAACGTCTTTTCAAGGATCTCTACAAAGTCGTTGTAAAGAGGTAAGTTCTCCTCCTCTAATATGCTTAGGGCTTCTGCTAAAGGAACTGCCCTCTTATCTTCGAGTGCTACACTTACAATAGCTGATATAGTAGGTATGTTTAGTAATTCCATGATCGATATGCATTTGACATCTCTGTGGGACAGCTGAAACTCCTGGTATATTGAGGGTAGTGCCTTTATTCTTATAAGACCTCCAGGTGACAGAGTGTGCCCCATAGCCTCAAATGGTTTTCTCACATCTAAAGGTATTGAGGTAAAGAAGGCAGCGTGAGCTCTTATGTGGGGGCGGAACTTCTGTGCCCTCCCAATAATATACCTTAACGCATTTAGGTCGTTGACTATTTCATTCTGTAGCCTATGGAGTTCGTCGACGCGTAGCTTTTCCTCACGCTCCTTACTGGACTTCTCTATGGCGTCAGAGATCCATGTTCTTAAGGTAGTACTGAAGTACTCAACCCTTCGTCTCTGGTCGGGTCTAAGCGTTTCTATAATCCCTTCAATTGTCGCAGTATATGATCTAGATTTCTCGTCTGCTAACAGAACAAATATTGATTTCACAAAGTCAGATAAACGCTCCCCTGGGACAGGCTCTATGAGCACGCGTTTTGTCTTATTAATCAGCAAATCTAGTAAAGCATCCTCTCTCCCTAGCTTATCCCTAATCTCTTGAATGAAGGCGTCACTGCCTCCTGCAAAGAAAAGTATAATCCTCTTTGAGCTGTACTTTATGTCGTGTAAGTGCTGCTGTATAATCTCTTTGATAATATCGTAGACTTTTTCTTTTATTTGTTCGTCTATGAGCTGAGCTCTAGGCAGGGGTATTATATATAGGATAATGTTGTCTCTAAGTTCGCGTCGCAAAATGAACTCAGATATACTACTTATCACATCTGCTATGGTGCTTTCATCTTGTGCTTGCAAGAATGAGTATAGCTTTTGCTCTAAGGCTTCTATATTTAACCCGGGCTCTTTAGATATTATTGGGTTACTTAAGTACATAGGTATGAATGACCGTAGCATCCACGGACCTATCATTACATAGCTACTTCCTATATGTCTCTGAAACAGCTCTTTAACTTCATGGAATGTGCCGTATTCCCTCCATTTATCCTTACTTAATGCTAGTGAATATACTAAGTATAACACCTCAGTGACTTTTCGTGCCCTCTCATCAGTACCATAGTTCTCAGCGACATATGTCATTAGTATATCGAGGATAGCATCCACATATCTCTGTACAAGGTCGTTGAGGTCATAAGTACTTGGCGCACCAACGCAGAGTTTCTTACCTCCTTCTTCGCGGAAAGCAAGGGCTGATAGCACCTCGTTGAGGGCTCTCTCTATGAGTTCTAAGCCCTCGTCGTCGAGGCCTATCCCCTCTTTAATGCAAAACTCCCTTATATCACGTACAAAGGCATTTACTACTATACTTTCGTCAACTAGCCCACTACACTGTACAAGTGCGATCGACAATTTACTTACCTTGTCCCTCACAAATTGAGGTATACGATCTATTTTACAGGGCTTGATGTTGAGGAGGAAGAACCTTAAACTAGCCCTACAATGCTCATCGTCGCGGCAGTACTTATTTTCAAACCGTAATAGCTCCTCTATGTCTAGGATAGGCAGGTTTTCTGCAATGGGAGTTCTTAGTTGAGGGGCTTTAATCCATTCAAGTAGGTTCCCTACAGAGTAGTCGTCTACTAATATAACATCCTTTAAGCTTGTCACCCAGCCTAACCTACCCCGCGTAAACCACCAGAAGGTATTCGATTTGTCCCCTATGTTGAGTGGTTTCAGTCTCTCATAAAGGACATCAGGATCAACTGGGGGGAGTTGAACCAACCTAACTCTACGTGCAAATGCTATATCACCAGTAAACTCAGAAAGGAACAATTCATAATAAGACAGATAGCTAACAGCCATAACTGTATAAATGCCCATTACGCCACGTCCAATAATGTCTGTGAGATCGCGGAATCCGCCCTCAATGAGATCTC
>QMWT01000066.1 GCA_003661775.1 Thermoprotei archaeon | reverse complement strand
GTAGAGGTTTGTCCCAGTATTCTTCTCGTAGCTTTTGGAGGCGTTGTGGGTTGTCTGCTAGCTTGAGGTAGTCTAGTAGTAGGGCTATTTTCCTCGCAACCCAGCGGGCGTCTGGTGTGTTGCCGTACCTGGCTTGTTTCCGGATGAATCTTAGGGAGTTGTATATGCTCCTCTCATTACCCAGTATGTAGCGGATGCGCTTCGAGGGATCAACTTCTGGTTCCTCGGCTCTGCCTACTACCTCTTCTGGAGTGTAAGCCTCTTTCCGTCCTCGCCTATATAGAGCGTTGGTGTGTCGTGATGGAGAGGGGTCAGGGGTTCTAGGCTGTAGAAGGGTGTCCGTGCTAGTCCTTGGAAGTACTTATGGTTAACGTGGACTACTCGTAGTGGTAGTAGGAACCACCTGCCCAGCACCTGCACCAGGATATGTATGTCGTACCTATAATCCCAGCCCGTGTACACCCAGATCTTATCCTCCTCTAGCACTATGTACCCGTTGCCGCCAGCTTCTCCCTGCCTCACCCTCCCAAACAACCGGACACTAGCAACGGTATCACTGAGCCTTGGGATACGCCGGGCGAGATTGCTGAGGCTGACCTTCACGTATTCTTCTGGCGGTCTACGCACCCCGTAGACCACCCATATCCTGTCGGCGCCGCCTAGGGGTGAGTCTACCCCCATGCTTATCCTGCCATGCGCATAAGTTAGGAGTATGCTACCTCCATTACCCTTCCTTACAATAGCGTAGTCGTATACTCCTCTCTCAGGGTCTCCAGCTAGCTCCACTCTATTCCCTAGCGCTTGTACTAGGTGTTTGAAGATAATCTTGTTCACTATCACTACGTAGTTGCCCTTCATCTTCTCTAATCTCTCTATGAAGAACTCTATTAGACTGGTGTTCACGACAGCCATTCCACCCTGGTACTTCATTGGATTGAGGTTTACCAGGTTGAATGTAACCATCCTCTTATACTTTGTTACGCGTATAGGTATGTGCTCTAGAGACTTGTGAGGCGGAATACTCTTTGCAACATTGGTTATCCTCGATGAGAGGACTGAGGTTGTAATAACTGCTACCATAACATTGTTCTTGACCAGGTTATCTATTAGCTGGGTTATCCTACCCCCGGGAGGCCCAACGATGGAGTTGTTGCCCCATCTTAGTAGTAGCTTATTGATGGGCTTGCCTCTCTCCCATCCGGTGAAGGTGACCCATACCCCTAGGCTACTCTTAAGCTTCTTCGCCAGCCTCCTGACAACCAGCCTTTCCCTAGTGTTGAGCTTGTTTGCAGCCTCTTCAAGTCTCTCTATAACACTCCTCATCTTCTCCAGTATCTCTAGTACCTTCTCCTCCTTTCTCATGTTGTCCATCATGTATGCGTACATGTATGCTATTATCTCTAGGGGGTTTCCAGAGATTTTCTCCAGCCACTTCACGATCTTGCGTTCATGGATACTGGTCAGGGTGAGGTCTAGTAGCTTCACATACCGGTTCCACTCGCTAACTGGCCTTTCTACCTCCCTGCTATTCACGCCTTTCAACGCTCTCCTAACGTCTACTATTCTTATCCTCGGCTTCATCCTCTGCAGTGCTTCTAGGTATTCGTCGAAGACTATGACCACCTTCCTAATATTGTTCCTCCTTATGTTTGCTAGTAGGAAGGGTAGGCTGTTCAGTGTCGTAACTATTATCGAGTTGTAGTAGAAGTTCTTGGAGAATGCTGCTATGAAGGGGCAGTAGCCAGCCATCTTGAGCATCCGGGGATCCATAAACGGTGTCGCTGGGAGCCTCCCCACTCCCTAGCATACCTCCGGTACAGTGAGCACGTCAGACAATGCTCTATGTAGTGTTTCCTTCTGCCCTGAAGGCATGAGTGTTCTCCGCCGAGGTAGAGTCTAATCCTCAATCTTTTCCTCAGATCCTCCCGTGTAATGTACAGCTCTTCTCTCGCCTTCTCGTAGAGAGCGTTCCACGCTCCGACAAGGTACTTGTAGATGTTTATTGCTATCCTGCGGTTGATAGCCACGATTATGACGGTGTAGCCTTGTATGTTATTCTCGAAAATTCACTTGACAAGACCCCAAATCACCCCAGCAGTCTTTCCAAGCCTTGGGGGACCGAAGACTTCAAGCCAACGCCCGAATCTCAGCTCCCTAGCAATTCTCTCAGCAACCTCCTCGACAACATGGTTATAGGGTAGCAGCTTTCTCCAAGAGCCCTTGCGTAGCCTAGCGAGCTTCCAGCCTAGACCTACAAGCCTATTCCACAGGTTACCAGCAGCACACCCAGCAAGAGTGCCAAGAACAATCTTGAGCCACCAAGCAGGTGCATTATCTAAGTAATAGGTAGACCTGGATTGATGACCCACCCCCTCCCCTTTACTCGTTCGCTGTACTAGTGTAGCAGTGTTTCTTGGGGCCATACCTCATCAATAACAAGTGGCCTGTCAGGCTATATTATACTCTTTCATTAAGTTTTTATACCTCTATAAAAGGTGAAGGACTAATGTTTTTTGTTACATAAGCCGAGGTTATCCTTTATATACTTTCAAGGTGTCGGTGCACTCGGAGTTTATGTAACAAAAACATAATCATATCATAACATATCATAACTTGTTATGATAACGTGTTATTGTTTATCTTCTGTTTCTAACTTCCTTACCTCTATTTTCACGTAGCCTGCACCGTGGGATTTGAACCCGCCAAGTCTTCTAATAGATTTAAGCCTTTCTATTACCAGCTCATTTATTATTCTCTCCGGATTTCTCCACTCCGGGTTCTCTTTGAGCCATAGGTCTCCTAGCGTTGGACCCTTTAATGGTCTGGGTTCTCCTAGCTTCCAGCCCTTTATAGGGTCTTCTAGTAGTATTCGGAGTACACCCCTGAACTCCGTGCCTTCAGGGACGACTTGGTATGTACGGTAGGTTCCATAAGCTCCTGTAGCCACGGTTCCTGTAACACGATCTATCCTAAGAGCAGGTAGTTCGTAAGGTGTTGCATCAGCGTATAGGAATGGAACTGTAACAAATCCTACTAGTCCCTGAGCGCCAAGGAGATAACATACCGGGCATATATAGTGCAAACCTTTATCTTTCTCTTCGGGAGCCCAATGCTCCACATTTCCTATTATCGCATGTTTACATCTAGGATTGTTCTGGCTACGAGGCATACATGGATAGTGACACCCCGTTCCCTTGTACTTGTCCTGACGGATTAGCTCCATTTCGTCTGGCGTAACCGTTTGTGGTGTTGCTGGTAGACAAGGCTTCATGCCAGGTTTATCGAAATATTTCTCTATGAGGTATCTCTCTATGGCTTCTCTTAATGCGCCTTTGAGAGTCGTGCCTGGTATGACGACACGATTTCCTATCATTATTATGGGCTGGTCTATGGTTGTGAAGGGGTCCTTCTTCCTGCCTACACGGAACGGGGACTCTGTTACAAGGGTTATCTCATACTCGACATACTTTATACTCATCGTTATCTCCTCCTCATCCTAGCTATTATATCCAAGTTTCTAATTATATAAGCTCCCATCTGTCGGGGAATACGAGAGCTCTCGATAAGGTTTAGGATATTTAAGAGAGTTTGAAGCTTGTATTGTTCCTGTTCGTTTCGCGCTCTCTCTATCTTCCTTCTTAGATGTATCTCTGCAACTGTAAACCCGTACTTCTCGTATATCTCGGCAAGATCGTTTAGTTCTCTTGAGGTAAACTGAATGCCCCTTAATCGTCTGTCCCGAGCAATTCTCTCGACAAGAGTATCTATGCTACTCATACCCCACCCCTCATGAAACATTTCTCCACGCTTACGTATAAGTATGGAGGGAGCAATTACAATAGAACCCTCCTTCAAAGATAACTCGTAGTATCCTGTTGTGGGTGATGTAGGGTAGAACATGTAGCAATAGATGGGCTTTATTATCCTGCTTATACCGAAGACCCCTTTGTATACTTCTTCGCGAAGTGGTAGCCGGGTGGCTAGCTCTGGTAAGCCTCCCTCCCTAAGGATTCTACTTGTCTCTCCTATGCTCTTTCTCAGCTCGCTAACCTCTATGACTCGTACTAGCTTTAGATGCGACTCCCCAAATCCCTTTGTGGCTAGCGCACCTATGCGTAAGAAGAGTTCTTCAGGTAGGTCTGTTGGGGATGCAATGTATACTCGTGCTCTCACATCAGTTAATACTTCGGCCATTAAGGGTATCTTGCTTCTACCCGCTACTTTATCCTGGGGCGAGTAAACAAAGAAGTCAATATCGAACCTTTCAATAATGCCAACAGCATGCATATCCTGAATCCCTAGCTCAGCTCTTAATGCGCCGGTAATCTGGCTATAGCGGAGTACTTTAGACGAGGGACGGAATACTCCACCCTTAAACCGCTCTCCAAGAATCATAGCAGGAGACTCAAGCAGGTACTCGTAAAGTTGTCCTCGGTACTTACTTTCAAGAATCTCTAGAGGTTTCATGGGTATCACCTTTCAAATTCTAGTAGCATTCTTAGAAGCTGCAGGTTAACATCTCTTGGCACATGTCTTAAATGCTTTAGAAGCTCAGCCTCCGCTAGTAACCTACTGTATTCAGTAATCTCTATCGCCCTATATAATACACGTTTTCTCCTAGCTACCTCTTGTGAACGGTAGAAGCGTAGGGTAGCATTAAGTTCTCTATATGTTGCTTCAACAATACCTCTCCTATGAGCATGCAATAGGAGCCCCCTTCTCATACTGGAGAGAAGACGCCAATGCTCGTGAAACGGGTACTTTACATGCGATATCGAGATTCCGAACCTTATAGGTTCAACATCTCCTAAAGCGGCTAATCTAGGAAAGTACTTCCATAAAAGGCGGTTATAACTTTCAATTAGGGAAACTATAGCATATATACTCTCCACTTTTACCACATAAAAGGAATAATCTATCATCTCAATACTATCCTCAGAGAATAGGTTTGAGATTTCCTTGCCAAGGGCTTTAACGAATTCGCTGTAGTCCCATAGGAACTCCTGTAATAGTGTTGGCGAGACTATACCCTCTTCCCTCTCAATATCATTAACAATTTCATTAGCATCTTTGATACCAAGTTCTAGCAGGTATCTAACATAGAGTTTCACAAGGGCATCTTCTAGTGCTTCTATATCTAAGCTCACGCGTATCCATGCTACAGTACCTTCACTCCATTCCGCTAGTTTATAGAGTCTTCTAGGAGAGTACGTTCTAACACGATAGCATTGCTCACAAAGATGTTCTATGAGCCCAGATTCCTCGTCAACCCACGTCCTTGTGGCAGGTCTTAACTGACAGATATCGCATATAGGCGGCTCTATTTTCTCTTGTAGCGATGGATAACGATATAGGTCTTCAAAACAATCCCTCTTATTTGCTCCTCTACATTCTCGCATTTTAAATCTTTTAGCGATTTTCCTCGGCTCAATACCCAGTACTCTGTTCTCACCCTTCTGGAAGGTCGTATATAATGCATGCACGTCCACATAAAATCCGTAATCATGTGCCTTTCGGATAAGCTCCTCGTGAATATTAGCACCCGGTAAATCTATTATGAGTATGTCATCGAATCCACGGTATAATACATGGTCTCTGTAATTGTTTTCGAAAGTTAATAGAATATCTTTTATTATTTCAAACACGTTTAAGTCCTTTACCCGGTAGATATATTGCGTCGGAATTATACGTAGATATATAACGGTGACAGGTAGTTTGTTCAAAATGTTACTGGCTTTACTACATACATCTTCCTTACTAGTAAAATCTATTTTCATTTTACGAATTTCGTTGAAGTAATATTTGTAAAGGAGTCTGAAGAATTTTCCTGAGAGAATAGAATGTGAGTATAGACTCGTTATATTAGCTCCTCTCCTAGCATCCTCAGCACGTTGAAGCAAGTGCCTCCTAAATATTGATAGAAAT
>QMWT01000065.1 GCA_003661775.1 Thermoprotei archaeon | reverse complement strand
TACTGATGGGATTCCTCCTAGGGTTAGGACTGTGTTGTTGTCTGTCAATCCTACTCTCATGGATGATTGATGAGGGAGATGAGAAAGATGGTAACCTGTAAGTACTGTGGTAAGACTCTCCCATTCGAGTGTACCTGTAGTGACTCTAGGGAAGAGAAGATACTCAGGTATCTGGATAGTGCTATATGGGAGTTAGAGATGATCAAGAGGTGGATAGAGAGTGGAATTGAACCTAACGTTAGAGTGTACTGTGGAGGGGTACCTCTAGAGGAGATAGCAGAGGTAGACAGTGAGTGTAGACTCCTAGACTCTGAGAACTCAGTCACACTAGCAGTTACTGTCAGAGGGAAACTGAAGATTCCATATGATGGTGAAGTGGAGATTGTCACTTACAGACCAGATGGAGAAGTCCTCTATGTGGATAGGAAGAGAGTGACTATCCCTAGAGACAGTGTACTCAACTGTAGAGTGGTACTGTCTACCTCTTCAGTGTAGACCTCTCTCTTTCTCTTGAGGTGAGTACAGGTGGATAGGAAGAGTCTAGTAGACTTCCTCATTAGAGCAAGTAGACTCCTACTGTGGATACTGCTGATACAGACACTCCTACATGACTATGACTTCACCCTCTTCCTGAAGCTACTGGTGAGTCTGACATTCAACATCCTAGCTATCCCTCTACTGTTACTTGGATTCCTCAGTGTACCCCTATGGGTCTACTACCTGATTGTAATGTACTGGATGATCAGGATGTATGAGATGCTACAGAGAGAGGAGGGGAGAGTGTGAGAGTCTATCTAGCACATCAGTTTGCTTACAGACAGTTAGGAGAGGTAGTAACTAGGCTACTGGAGTTACTAGGGTATGAAGTGTACAATCCATTCAGGAATACTGATCAGACTGGGAGTGGAGAGTACATCTTCAATAGGGATCTAGAGGCTATAGGGGAGAGTGACTGTGTACTAGCTATACTGAAGAGAGGGGAGACTGGATGGGGAGTGTGTATGGAGATGATGTATGCGTATACCATAGGGAAACCAGTGGTCTGTTACCTCCTATCTCCAGAGATGAGGAATCACCCATTCCTCTCATTCACTCAGGTGTGTACGGAATGGAGAGAGGTAGAGGCTAGTCTGAAAGTACTCAGTATGGGGAGAGGAGAGGATGTCTCTGAGAGAGTGGGTACTGACTAGAGGGAGAGTCTGTATGGACTGTCTACAGAGTGTAGATAGGTACTTCTACATAGACTGTCTATTCGTATGTAGGGAGTGTTATGACAAGAGGAGAGTGAGTAGATGAAGTACAGAGTAAGGAAGATTAGAGTCAGGTATGGAGATGAGATTGACATCAAGAGAGGGAGTATAGTCCTACTCTCTCAATCCCTACTGAACAGTGTTGAACTGGTAGTCCTAGAACCAGTGAGGAGATAGACTCACTACCTCTCTTCTTTCTCTCTGTTGAGGTGGTGTACCTTGAGGATACTCTGGAGAGTACTAGTAGTACTCCTCATCCCTACAGCTCTACTCTACTTCCTAGTACAGTTCACTAGGATGTGGAGAGACCTGAGGATGAGGATAGTAGCAGTCTATGAAGAGAATGAAGAGGTAGTGGTAGAGCCACTGGAAATCCCATATTGGAGTACCCTTACGGAGAGTATCCCTCTATTCCTTAGAGTCTACTGGAGGGATGTGGTATGTCCATAGTCTACAAGTGCTACTCTCCACTACACTCTCTAGACTACACACTGGAGATACAGGAGGATTCAGAGAGGATAGTGATTAGAGTAGTGTTCAGTCACAGAGTTGGATTCACTCTCCTATTCACCAATGGTAGTGCATACTGTTGGATAGACACTCCAGTTACAGTCCTACTCAGTGGAGATGCAGTAGACAGTGTCCTCTGTACCCTAGAGAAGCTACTGGAGAGTAGTGTCGTATACTCCACAATAGTGAGTCTAGGGGAGAATGAGAGTAGTGTTCCTGAATGAGAAGGTGAGAGTAGGAGACATACGTGTAGTAGAGACTCACCCATACCTAGTACTAGAGACTCCTAAGTATGAGGTAGTGGTACCTAAGAAGCATCTGTACAAGCTGTTCAGACACCTAGGAGTCAGAGTAACCAAGTACAGGAGGATGACTAGAGATGAGAGAATGTGTACACTCACTAGTGCTATTCAGGAGAACTCAGAGAAGACTCTGGTATTCACCTACCTGTGTGTAGAGAATGGAACTCTCTTCCTAGTGAGGGTAGCTACTCCAGAGTACACTCCCATACCACATAGGACTCTATTCACGTTCGTAGAGGAGATACTGAAGAGTATGGGAATAACAGTGTACAGGAAACAGACTACCAGATTCCTTAGGAGGACTACTCTTAGACTACAACTGGATAGGACTCTACTGGATAGGACAGATGAACCCTATGCAGTGTACCTACAGGTGAGTAATGCTAACACAGTTAGAGATGCTATCCACATCTCCCTACTGGTACAGAATGAGACATGTGAGAACTCAATAGTAGTAGAGGACTATGCAGTAGCAGTACACAGAGGGACACTAGAGAGCATACTGATGAGAGTGGAGAAGAGGATTAGAGAGATGGTGAGTAGGAGATTCAGAATAGAGAGACTAGTGAGTCTACTGGATGAACCTCTAGATGCTATCAGACTAAGAGAGACTATAGAGAAACTCAGTAAGGGTATGAGTAGAAGGGATAGGAGTCTCCTAGAGTGGAGGTTACAGAGTGACATCAAGAGGTATGGGTACAACCAGTATGCTCTACTACAGAGTATCTCGTATGTAGCATCTAGGACTAGGAACAACAGTGTAGCTAGGAGACTCTACAACAGTATGAGGAGAATGATACATAGGGAGATGTACAACAGGAATCTAGAGGGACACTAGTGACCACTCTCCTCTCTTTCTCTCTACTGAGGTGATGGGTATGAGTGAGTCTAGAATAGTAGTTGAGTTATGGGGATTCATCAGAGTGTACTTCAGTGATGTGGATTCAGCTACTGACTTCCTGATGTCCCTCTTCGAGAAGATTGTGAGGATGAGTCAGGGAGAGCTGAGAGAGTACCTCTCTAGGATATCCAGTGAGAGTAGTGGACAGATGTACAGGTAGACAGTAACCTCTCTCTCCTTCTTTCTATTGGGGTGAATCGGATATGCAGATCTATGCTACTCTATCTGAAGTTAGGAGAGAAGGTCAGAATCTGATCCTAGTCTTAGAGAAGGACAGTACACCAGAGACTATTGATGGACTAGTGGAGGTACTGAAGAGTCTCCTCTATCAGGATGTCTACGTATACGTGAACAGACTGATGCCTAAGGAGGAGTTGATTAGACAGAGGAGGAAGAGGATACGTAGGAGTAGGAGTAGACTATCACACAGAGGTAAGAGAGAAATGTATATATAGAGACTTCTCCATCTAGTTTGGTTAGGGAGGAGAGATGGGTAGAGGGAGATTCAAACACTCATGTGGAGGTAGACTCATAACACTGTACGTGTTCAAGAGTGTACCTAAGCCTAGGTGGGTGAGAGTTGGACTGTTCTGTACCAAGTGTCATGCAGTGATCCTACCAGACTATCCAGATGCTTGGATTGAGTACACTGTTAGAGAAGAGGATGAGGCTGAGAGACTCAGACTGGAGTTCTACCTCACTGGGGAGTAGAGTGAGTAGACTCTTCTTTTGAGGTGATACGTGTGAGTATAGAGGTACTTGACTCCTTCTTAGAGAGAGAGGGGAGTATCGCTAGTCATACAGATGCAGATGGAGTGTGTAGTCTAGTACTACTGAGTTACAGGGTGTCTGGTAGGAGAGCCTACTTCCCAGAGAACTTTGGTGAACTAGAGGAGGACACTCTCATCTGTCTGGATATGGTACCAGTAGACACTGAGTGGAGTGGACTGTGTATAGACCACCATCCACACCACTCTGAGAATAGGAGGTACACTCTCATATGGGATAGAGTACCCACTAGCCTGATAGTCTACAGACTGGTTAGAGATTACATTCCTGAAGAGGAGAGATGGAAGGTAGCTGTAGGTCTAGTAGGGGATAACCAACCTGAACTGATTCCAGTAGAGGTATGGGAGAGATTCCCTGAACTACTAGATGAGTACCACTTCACTAACTACTCCTATGGATCAGTGAAGGGAGGGAGTTACACTCTATATAAGTTACTGAGTAGTGGTATCAACAATCTCTGTAGGGTGAATCACCCTGAGATAGCAGTTAGGATACTGAAGAATGCTGAGTCTCCTCTAGATCTCATTAGGGATCAGAGTATCAGGGAGGCTAGAGAGATTGTTGAGAAGGAGTTGAAGAGAGTGTTTGAAGAGGGATTCCTCTTAGAGGTAGGGAAGATACTGTACTTTGAGTTCAGTAGTGACCTGAATATAACTAGTAGAGTAGCAACTCTACTATGGAAGAGGGATGACACTACAGTGATAGTCTACAACAGGAGATTAGGGAAAGGGAGTGTTAGGGGAGTACTAAGCACTCTGATACAGAGGAAGTTGGAGGATGTAGTCCCAGTAGGAGGACATGCAGGGTACATGGGATTCAGGATTGAACCTGATACTGAACTCCTCCCTGTAATCAGGAGTAGGTTGAGGAAGGAGGTGTAGATGGGTATGCCTCTCTTCTTTGCTAAGACTGGATGTAAGACTGTAGATGAGTTACTGGATGGAGGATTCCCTAGTGGAATGTTATCACTAGTGTTTGGTGATAGGGAGATAGGGAAGACTTGGATGTGTATCCAGACTGCATTCCACGTAGCTGGTGTACAGAAGAAGAGGGTACTGTATGTGGATACTGAGGTGCAGCTTACTGACTACACTATGCCTAGGTACTTCTCCTACTTCCAGAAGAGGTGGTGTATTCCAGATGACACTCTCAGTAGGATAGACGTAGTATTCACTGAGGACATATTCGACCTATGTAGACTGTCTGGATTCATCCTACAGATAGAGAAGAAACAGGCTAAGACTGTACCTAGAATCAAGTTCCCCAGTAAGTGGGGAGACAAGAGGAGTGACAGACCAGACCTCAAGGAGAGTCTACAGACCTCAGACTGGGTGTACAACTCATACCTGTACAAGATGATTGAGGAGAAGAAGTACTCTCTAGTAATCATAGACAGTTGGACTAGTCCAGTGAAGCAGGTGATAGAGTCTGAGGAACAGAACTACTCTGGTAGGAGGAGTCTGGAGAGTCCTCTATTCACTAGTTGGTCTACCATAGCTAGGAGACTGAACACCTCATTCGTAGTTACTGGTCATGGAGTGTCATTCAGGGATAGGATAGTACCAGACCCATGGGGAGGGAATGAGGTGAAGGGTAACTTCAAGATTCAGTTAGCGATAGTGAGACTCAGAGCTGATGAGAAGAAGAAGTTACAGAATCAGCTGATTGGAGTAGACATCACTGAGTTGAGACACGTACTACTGAAGAGACATCCGTACAAGAAGGACATCATGCCTAGACTGGTGAGACTCAAGTGGAACACTGGATTCGTAGATGTTGAGAGGGAGAAGAGTGTGAAACTATGATCAACTGTAGGATTGAGTTAGCAGACATTGAGGAGACAGGTGCACTGTACATCAAGTTGTCAGACAGTGAGACAGACCACTCCATACACGATGAGGTAGAAGTGATACTGGACATAGACTCAGATGGAAAGTGTGTAGGGATAGAGATTCTACTGACTAACAGGGAGATGATTGACTCTATCAGAAGGGTGATAGGGAGTGAGGAATAGAGTCGTAGTACTTGTAGACAGTAGGGAACCAGAGTGGGTATACGAGATGTTCCACAGTATGGGGTACAGAGTGGAGAGGGAGTATCTGGATATAGGGGATATAGTGATAGGTGATCTCTGCATAGAGAGGAAGACCCCTACTGACTTAGTGAACTCAGTAACCAGTGGTAGACTATGGGAACAGATGTACAGTCTAACTCAGTATGACAGGAGACTCCTACTGATACACGATCCATTCCTACCATTCATCTCCTCTAGAGGGAAGAGAGTGTTCTATGATGC
>QMWT01000064.1 GCA_003661775.1 Thermoprotei archaeon | reverse complement strand
GGACGTGTTAGTTCTCCAAAATCTGTTCTGAGCAAGCTTCTAAGCGCTGAGGCATAGTTTCTCACACTAGAGAGCGTGAGCCCAAAGCTCCTTATGAACACCACGAAGAACGAATCTACATTCTTAATCTTCCCCTCGATCTTTCTGCCCATAAACCCGGGTACTATTAGGAATGCACCGAAACTTATCATGAAGTACGAGGGGTCTTTAAATATCCTGAAGACCCCGAGCCCTACCACCGCACCCAGCACTACTGCGGTAATTAGCGTATAGGCGTAGAGCCTCCGCTCTGGTATGTTCACACTCAGATCATGCACTAGTTTCTCTCGGGGCAACACTTTGCGTATCATAAAAACCAGTGCTGTTAGCGCTGCTATCGTCCCTAAAAATGATACTACTACTAGTGTGACACCTCCGAATATCAGCAGCGCAATGAGTATCATGTTCACTATTATGAAGAGCGCCGATGACATAGAGGCTGTGTACATACCCAACAGCATCTTAACAGCTTCCAAAACCCTTGTGTAGCTAGCCTCGTACTCGGCCAAAATGCTCTCGAATTCTGAGCCCAGGAATCTCTCTAGATCCTCGCCGACGTTCATAGCCTCTGCGAGTCTTACGAGGAAGTCGCGGAATAGATTGTTTGTAACCTGCTCCGCCTGTATTTTGATGGCCTTTATAAAGCCATAACCCCATCTCTTAGCCAGTACAGCTATTTTGGATAGCACAGCGCTATACTCACCGTAACCAAGCCCAGATACGCTGCCCAGCTCAAATAATCTCTCCCGTGGAGGCCTTCCAGTAGATACTGCGTACATGTGCGCTATAACATACAAGAGATCCTCATCTGCATGGGTTAAGACCCTCCTCTTACGAAGTGCTGCGAGTATATATGCAAGGAGAGGTGGAAGTGGTGAGGATAGCAGGGCTATGAGCCTGAACCTCGTAGGTAGGAATAGGGATAGCGTTGCTAATGCTACTCCGATCCATAAAGCAGGGTTTTTTAAGAAGTCCTTCGCTCGGTTCATTCTAAGGTTCCTCGAACACCCCTAGAGAGTTCCTTCATTCTCAAGTTTCTTCAAGGCTTTCTCTATCCCCAGCTCATACGACTTTACTATGGCTCTCCACACATCGTAGTAATTGAAAATCTTTCTCCGAACTAACGCCCTGAGGAAAGAAGCGCGGAGTTCAAGCTCTTCATAGATCCTCTTCATATCCTTCCTGCTCACCCCCTTCATAACAGCTATTTTCTCCTCAAGTAAGTAGCTAGCTCCTCTCCCCCTAAAGATAAAGGCGTCCTTGACGGGATCCCACATGAATACCGGAATGTATATCACTGCATTAGCCTTAGGATCGTATCCCAGGATCTCGTTAACGCTCAGAACTCTTCTAACCATTACCCCCTCGCGCCATACAGCGCTTTGGATCACAACGAAGTTGAGGTTGTCCATGAATGACTTGGGGATGTTTATGGGATCCCCTGTAAGTCTCTGGATAAGTCTCTCTACAGAAGCTGCATGGAAAGTAGATAGTACTGGGTGACCTGTCTGCATAGCTTGAAACGCTATGGCCGCCTCGGGACCTCTGATCTCACCCACTATTATGTAGTTGGGCCTCTGCCTCAGTGCAGCTCTGAGCAGATCGAACATCGAGATGGAGGATTCTCTACTACCTGTGTCACGGGTAAGCTCTCTTACCCAGTTTGGATGGGGAAGCTGCACCTCGGCGGTATCTTCTATTGACACCACTTTCGCTGTGGGGGGTATGAACACCGAGATTGCATTGAGAGTAGTGGTCTTACCCGAAGCGGTTTCACCGCATATAAAGCCACTCATGCTGTTATTCAATAGCATCCAGAGGTAGGCCGCTATTCTCTCGTCCATTGTGTTCCAAGCTATTAGCTGAGTTATACTTAAAGGAACCTTACTAAACTTCCTTATGGTGAAGTTTGATCCGTGTAAACTGACGTCGGAGCCGTAGACAAGGTTGAGCCTAGAGCCGTCGGGAAGCGTTGCGTCAACTATAGGTCTGGCGTGGGATACGGGTTTGCCTATGCGTTCAGATAGCCTTATGACGAAGAGATCAAGTTCTTCAGCGTTTCTGAACTCTATATTCGTTTCCAAAGGACCGAATATCTTGTGCACCAAGTATATAGGGCCTACCCCCTTACATGTAATGTCCTCAATCCAAGGGTCACGTACAAAAGGTTCTAGAACCCCTAACCCTACCTTATCTCTGGCCAAGTGGTACTTAAGGTACAGGTATTCGACTCGGTATACGGGAACTTTCTTGGTCGTAGGCTTTACCCTGGAATAATCAACGGGTCTATCAACAACCTTGACTATACGGCTAAGCTTTTCCAGCAGTATCTTCTTCCTCTCCTCAAGATCCTCGGAGACATCACCTTCAGTAAAGGCGCTAGCCAACTTTAGCTCTACGAGCTCTACGAGCCTGGGATCAGGTTTTGGAGGCTCTATAGCTACGTATTTCCTGTACCCGCTCACCGTGCCTTCGGGAGGCATATACACGTGGATGAATATCCCGTCGCCTACTGGATAGAGGACATTTACATCTCTCTGCTTCCTCATGTCGTAGCTGAGCTCGTAAGTATCGTAGAACTGTGGAAGCCCCACTCTTTTAACCACAGATGCTAGGTACCTCGCTAGATAGGGATAGCTGCGGAGGGCTTTGTAAAGCCTAGGATCCACACTTCTCCTAGCGAACGTAGCTAATGACATGCTTACACCCTATGCGTTGGCTAACGATAGCGGGATCACCTTTATTCCGAAGGCGGGATCTATGTCGAATGCTATAGTGTTGTCAACGGGCCCCAGTGCTCCGCGAAGCTTTATTATCTCCATAGCTTTTATGAGCCTGCCGCCCACCTCGTACATCTTAAGCCTTATATAACCATCGCACATGCTCCTAGCCCTAACTATAACTTCCTCGGCTAAAGCCTCTGGGTGTAGGGTTAGAAGTATCACCTTACCTTGGGATACGAGTGTCCTCATCTGCGTTAGTATATCGAGAATCGCGCTGACATCCGCATACACGGAGAGCACGCTGAATGAATCTACTACAAATACATCCCATTCATCCTTAGTTAACGACATGAATTTCCCTACCACCGGCAGCAGCAGCTTGGCCACGTTCTTGGCCCAACGGACACCCTCCATGTGCACAGGGTATATTCTCAGAAGCCCTTTTAAGAAGGGTTCTGTCATGTCGAAGCTCAGCCTCTTCGCCTGGAAAAGCAGCTCCCTGACCGTGGACTCCGTAGTTACGTAGTACACCCTCAGCCCCTCCTTGAGCGCTCCGTAGGTGATCTGCTGCACAAGCACGCTCTTTCCAGTACCGTGGTCTCCCTCTATAAGTAGCAATGCCGGGATCGGGATACCTCCTCCAAGCCTGTTGTCAAGCTCTTCATTACCTGTTGTTATAATCTTCAGATCACCCTTCTTATCCTCCTCCCTCACTGCAACTGCGCACATGCTCGTTCACCCACAGCTACCTAGTTACCTAACTACAAAGGAGCGTTTAGCTTTAGCGCCGTCAGGAGTAGAGATTATGAGCATACCTTCGCTATCTTTTAATGGTGTTGAGGGAAGAAGTGCTTCGATCTCAACCGTTTCACCCGGCATAAGGTACGGATGCTCAGAGTAAGAAAAAGTGTGGTTGCCTATGAAAACTCTTCTCACTGTCCATACACCCCTTGAAGACAAGTTAAGGCTAAAACTAAGTAGATAGGTTACAGGTGTAGGTGAAGAATTTGCTGTGTATGAAACTATGATATCTACAGAGGCTAGATCCTCTACCTCTTCCGGCCCATCGTTTGTGATATTCGCTCTCAGGGTTCCATTGCTGAAAACCACCGCATCGACTACCTTGAGCGAGGGTAACCCATTCCCTATTCCTAGGGTCTCCTTAGTGGTTAGGCTGAGTATCGCAGCCAGCTTCATAAACGTGTACACTATGCACATCGTTGAGACGAGGAGGGCTATCGATACCACTAGCCCTGCTAGGATGTACGCATTTCCGCGGAGTTTACCCCGTGTAGGTATCCTCATCGGAGACACCGTTTGGAAGAACTATTCTGATACAGTAAGGAGGGTCACCTAGGTTCGTTCCGTTGTATATCCTCACGATGAGGGTTTCCCCCGAGCTCCACACCCCATCCACATCGGTCTCGCTGTAATTCCATATCCAGAGACCGCTTGTGTTGTACACGTAGAGCCTATCGCACTCTGGGCCGAAGTAAATATCGGTTTTTTCGAGCTCACCATGTGAAATATCCCTGCTACCAACGTTCTTGATGTATACCACGAAATAAGTGCCGTTCTGCGCTACCTGCACAATATCTATCGAAGTTCTCATCTTTTCTATCACATTCTCAGAAGCGATCCTAAGCGCGGAGTCCACAGCCCCTATCTGGCTGAGAAGCGCTATTGCCAACATCGAGGCCATGATGACCCCGGCGACCGTTATGATAGCAGTGCTTATGCTTGCAGAGGCCATCGCTGCTCACTAGGGCTTTATGAATTTCGTCACGAACTTGTCGTCTCTATCTACAGCAAGCTTGACGACCTCATTGTCCGCCTCCTTATCCTCGACCCCGAACACCTTGGCGAGCATGTAGAGCGCCATGAGCTGGTCGTACACCTTAAGACCTGCACGACGCGTTTTGACGACAAAGTCTATAGCGTTGAATATAAAGTCCTTCTCCTCCTCTCCAATAACCCCCACAATAGCTGCGAAACGTGCTACCTCCTCAATGCTCTCCTTAGGAACCCTATCGAGCATCTCATCGATCCACTTCAACAACTTTATCAATCTTCCTAACCCGAGTTTCTTCGCTATACCCGAGGACATGAGCGTGCCCAGGCTCGAGGTGGCTGATGCACCGTGTTCGTCGCTTAGATCATGTACTTTCTTCTCTACCTCTTCCTCTTCCCGCTGCTCTTCGCTGAGCTCTTCACCTTTCTTAGTGCTAGCACTGCCCTCCTCCTCTTGAAGAGACAGCGCTGGAACTAGATCCTCTAGAGACGCATCTACGCTATCTGAAGACTTCTCTGCATCCCCCCTGCCGGTCTCCCCACCCTGAGGCTCGATACGGAGATCGGGTTCCTGGTGGTCGCCTGCGACGTCTCTAGCGGCTGCGGCTGCTATAGGTGGTGCAGGGACTTCCTCCGGCACAGGTGCTGAGCCCCCACCCTGAGGCCTGAGAACCGTTACCTGCGACCTTCCCGTAGGTACAGCGATTTCGGCGGGTCGTTGCACCGCAGGCTGCTGCTCACCAACGTTGAACAGCTCTGCGTACTTCCTCATGATGTTGAAGGGGTTGCTTATCTCAGCCACAGCAGCTCTCAGGTCTACCAACGTAGCCTTGATATACTCGATAGACTTCCTAACATTTTCCTTAACCTTCTCTACCTCCTTCTCCAGCGCCTCTACACGGCTAAGAACCTCTTCATCCACTTTCACGACTGTGTACTGCTTCGCCTCCTCCCGAGGTTCTTCACGCTCTTCTTCACCGCTGATCTCCTCCTGCTCTTTCGCAAGCTCCTCGCCGCTACCTCTACCGCTCATAACCCCTGCCTTCTCCTCTTCGTTTAAGAGCTCCGCCTTTCCAGCCTCCTCATCAACATACGCATTCTCCTCGGGCAGCTCAATGGTGCTGGCAACCTTTGTCTCCACGTGGCTGCCCACAAGCTTCCTGTAGATGAATCTGAGCATTGGTGTAACGAGCAGGCGGCATAGAGGGCATTCACAGGGCCACGGGATCTCGTCACCCCCACTAACTAAGCCCTTCGTGCGCTCTATATCCCCAAGCTCCGCATCCCCTAGCAGTTCAGGGACGCCGACCTCCGACACCGATCCCACCCCCTACTTCCTATGTCTTCTCTGTAAAATGAAACTAGCTATAGAGGCGACAACCATGTGCGTCCCCACTATGAACATAGCGGCTGCGGTAATAAGGTGCGCCACAAACATGATGAGGTCCCCCTGCCTTATACTGTCGAGCAGCATGAAGAAGCCCCCGAGCAGCATGGAGG
>QMWT01000063.1 GCA_003661775.1 Thermoprotei archaeon | reverse complement strand
GCGCCTCTCAGTTCGTTGGCTAGATCGAATGTTTCCGCTACCGGCACTTCGGCGATTATCTTGACTAGGTTACCCATGAGGTGCTGTACGTTTAGTACGCGGCCTCTTCTCTTAGTTAATACAGCTGTGATGTTGCCCATGTAGTCTATGGGTACCTTGATCTCGAGCTTCTGTATAGGCTCTAGGAGTGTTGGTTTGGAGGTAAGTATAGCAGCGTAGATCGGGTTGCGTACTGCTGGGTATATTTGTGCTGGTCCGCGGTGCGCTGGATCTTCGTGTATTACAGCATCGTGGAGTATAACCTTGAGCCCTCTTACTGGCTCGGCGGCCAAGGGACCTTCAGCCATAGCTAATCTAAATCCTTGTATTATTGTGTCTCTAACCTCTCTAAGGTGTTGCACACCAGTGGTCCTGTCAACAAATACATTGATGTGTTCGTCTATCGCCCATATACGCTTGGCTTCGTCATAGTCCCAACCGGCTTGATCTCTTAATATTCTGGCACGCTTGTACGGATCCATGTCCTCGGTTATCACGCCCTCCTGGATGAACCTTATGGTCTCTTCATTCAGTGGCTCGATGCTTATGTAGAGCCTATTGTGTTTGTTGGGTGATTTGCCTTCGAAGATCTTACTGCTTGTTCTAGCAGCCTCTCTGTACACTACTACCGGAGGAGTTGTCTCTACCTCTAAACCAAATCTCTCCTTAAGCAGTGTGAGGGCGATCTCTATGTGGAGATGGCCCATGCCAGATATCAAGTACTCGCCCGTCTCCTCATTGATCTTCACTACGAGATTAGGATCTTCGATGCTGAGTTTTCGCAGAGCATCTATAAGCTTGGTAAGGTCCATGGTTCTCTTGGGCTCTACGGCGACTGTAACCACGGGTTCAGAAACGTATCTCAATTTCTCGAAGGGAACCATGGAATCCTTTATTGATAAGTCTACAACGGTCTCTCCTGCGCGAGCAGCATCAAGACCCAGAAGCGCAGCTACGTTGCCCGCAGGTATGGCGTTGACGGGCTCCCTATCGGGTCCCATGTACAAGCTTACCTGCAATATACGTTGTTTGGCTCTGCTGTTGACCAACCACACTTCTCGTCCCGTAGTAACGGTACCCGAGAACACTCTGCCGGTAGCTACGAAACCAGCGTGCTCATCGTATCTCATGTCGCACACGAAGAACACGAGAGGACCGTTAGGATCGGCTTCGAGTAATGCTCGGCCTATCTCGCTGTTTATATCACCGCGCCAGATCTTGGGGATCCTGTATCTCTGCGCTGTTACTGGGTCTGGAACAAACTTTACTACCATGTCTAGCAGTGCTTCATGTAGCGGGGCTTTTCGTCTAAACTCCTCGAGAGCCTCTTTATCCCCGCTTCTGTAAACCTCTATAAGATCAGCTATCTTAACACCTTTCCTCTGGCTCATTGGTACACTGAGACCTATTCTATCTTTTGCTGAACCGAATACTACCATGCCTTGTTTCGGATCGAGTATCCATTTCCTCTTAAACTCGGGATCGGCGTACATCTCTATTAATGAATTGACCTCCTTTATTATCTGCACGAATCTCTGCATTATCTCTTCAGGAGACATGCGAAGTTCTTTAATGAGCCTATCTATTTTGTTTATGTAGAGCAGCGGCCGCACACGTTCTTCGAGAGCTTGTCGAAGAACAGTCTCTGTCTGCGTCATTACGCCCTCAACCGCATCTACAACCACTATAGCCCCATCCATCATACGTAAGCTTCTAGTTACTTTCCCCGAGAAGTCTACGTGCCCAGGAGTATCGACTAGGTTAATGACGTAGGGCTTTCCTTCGTACTCGTGGTACAAGCTTATGTTTGCCGATTTGACAGTGATGCCCCTACGCTGCTCAACGTCGAGATAATCTAGTGCTAGCAGTTGACCTGCTAGCCTTGGCGATATTAGACCTGCAGCCGCAAGTAGGCTGTCCGTAGTAGTGGTTTTACCGTGATCTACGTGGGCAATTATACCGATGTTCCTTATCTGTGCTGGGTTGCTCATTATCTTCAATATTTGTTCTACTGTCTTGACATACCTCATTGCCTAGATACCCGGGTCTAGGTAGCAGAAAAGGCTTTTTAAGCTTACAGATCACTACTGGGAACTTGAGGTATTTTCTTCGTTTTTGAGAAGGTAGTCTATAATAGACCTAGCTTGACTACGCCTCTCTTTCTCAGGTGTATAGGGTGCTCGTATAATCCTTACTACCTCACCCGCCTTCTTCTCTCCTAGACCTTCTATCTTGGCTAATTCGGGGACTGTGGCTGTAAACACCCTATATACTGAGCCGAAGGTTTCTAAGAGACGCTGTGCTACTTTAGGCCCCACATAGGGTAGGCTTTGCAGTATGTACAGTTGCCACTCGCGTAGTGAAGAAAGCTTGGGTTTTTTGTGTAAAACAACATAACTTCTTCCACTGCGTTGCTCTTTCTCCGCTATGCTCTTTATTGCAAACGCTGACTCTTTTGCATTATAAGTGAAGAGTACATGCACGTCTAAATCTACTATCAACGTTGTTAGTGCTCCTATCACTGCATTACGTCTAATGCTAGAGTTTGAAAGAGCTCTTCTTAGACTTCCTTCGATGAGAAGTACGGGCTTCTCATAAACGTCTGAAAGCCTTCTGCACTGGTCAAATAGTCTGCCATCGATGAGGGACTTTATAAAATCATCTGCTGTTTTGCGCTCGATAGCAGTTCTATCGGAAACGATATAATCACCTACATCGAGTCTTCGATAAATAACGGTGACGCCTAGTCCTCTCAAAATCTCGGGAACTCCGGAACTCTTTTCACGTTCATCCACATAAATCCTCACCACGTATTATCACCACAGACTCTGTGTTCCTTCAACGGCACTAACTCAGTACCTAAGGCTTTCTTGAGAACGCTTATGAGCACGTGCACTCCTTCTTCAACCTTACGGATTTTTAGTAAAGCACCTCCGGCTTGTTCATGACCACCAGCACTGCCTCCTAGCTCCTTCAAAATGCTCCTGATTACGCTTTCGTACACACTTCCAAACTTGTTCAGAAATTCCGTATTGCTCCGAAACACTAGTCTGACTGCTTTGGCGCTCTTATCTTCCGAGAAAACGAATGCTGCGTCACAGCCTAAAGCGATAAGAGAATTGGCGCAATCAGCTTCGTACGCACCTACATGTGATATACACAGATAAAGAGTATCTATCTTCATGATGCAGGCTCTGGCGAGGCACTTTAATTTAGCTATGCGAGCAGACGGCGGGACTTCTGTGCGTAGAAGTTCAAGAGCTTTGCTATACTTGGCACCTTTGGTTAAAGCCCAACTAACAAGCTCGAATGTTCTAGGGGAGACGTTATGGAGGAATCTGCGTGAATCAGAAAGCACACCTGCAAGTAAGCATTCAAGAACCGTACTATTATATGATAAAGTACCGTTAAGAGTTCTTAACAGCTCCAGAATAAGTTCGGAGGTGGACGATGAATTCTTGTCGATGAGAACTAAATTAGCCCGTCTCGCCATATCTCCGTGGGCATGATGGTCTACCACGACAACGTATCTACACAGCGAGATTCCATCTTGGACTGCTCTTAGCTGGTTGGAATCTGCTGTATCGAGCACGATACAGGTAGAATCTGTTAGCATTCTAGAATAGCAAGTGTCCTGTTTTTTCACAAATAAGATATTTGCGTCGGCTATATCAACATAAGATATTAATTTGCGTGCTTCTAAGGTCACACCCTCGGGAAAGAGAATGGTTATGTTTTTTGCGCCAAGTGCCTTAAGCATGAATGTCATGCCTATGGATGAAGCAACGGCATCCACATCGCCGCGTGCATGAGTCATGATGACTATGTTGTTAGTTTTCGCGATGATCTCTCTTAGCCTCTTTAAGAAATCTCTGCTTGAGGAGTAACTCAACGCGGTCAAACCCCCTTTTTATAGCTCTATCGATTATATGTTCTAGGCTTAAGGTAGGAGGTACACGCGAAGTTACACTTGTATCTACTGAGACTACAAGTCTTCCAGATTCGATTGCTACAGTGACGGTTACAGTATACCTCAGTATTCTAGGGCCTAACACTTCCTCAAGAGATTTCCTGATAGCTTCTTCTACTACTGAGGCAATATGTGTTAGTGCACCTTCATCTAGTTTTTGTAGGTCAAGCCCTAGCTCCTTCACATAAACTCTTTTTGGAGTTCTACGAAGACTTTCCTCCGTAGAGTTTCGCAAGATATTTGTTCACCTGGCTCTGAACTTCATTTATACGTGACCTCACCAAACTTTCTTGTTTCTCTAAAGACTTTAGTCTGATTTCGATAATCTCCTTCCTATCCTCGAGTTCCTTCACAGCATCCTCCTTTTTTACACGTATAAGTAAGTGGCCTGCAGATCTATAAACTTCGGCATCCTCACCAAGTTCTCGCAGGATAGCGAGTGCCTTCTCGATCTCGCGAAGCTCATTTTGGAGGATATTTCTTTCGGTGACTATCTGTGCAAGCTGGTTTTGTAATTGCTGAAGCTTAACAAGATTCTGTTGAACTTCGGGAGGGACACGCTCTGCCATTTCCTACACCGTATCAAGGACTTTGCAAGTGGGATAAATATCTCTAATTACTGCTTATTAACGGCTTCTAGGCTGGAAAGCGCAGCGTAAATCAAGTAAAGATATGTGTTAGTGATAGCCCTGAGATTACTCACGGTCTTAGAGGTTATGGTTATCAGAAGCTTTTCGTCATTCATTTCAACAGTTACCGTATTCCTCCCGCTTCTATCGACAGGTGCCTTGCACTCAGCTTGTAGACTCTGAAATAGTGCTTTTAGAACTTTCTTTTCTGGCATCCCTATCATTAGTTTTACCTTATGCATATCTCGACCCTACTTACTCTGATTACTGGTCCTACAAAAACTCCTTGATCGGTTTTAAAGCGAACTTCCAAGTAGGCCTTAGGTTTTGGCACTACCTCAGCAAGTATGTAAGGTCTTGAGGGTTTAGAAGAGCCAAGAACATGAAAATATAATCCTTGTGTGAAGCACTCAACCAATTTTTCAGCTGTTTCATCCTCGGGATATGTTATGTATACATTGAAGTTTAGCGTATTGAGTCTTTGAATATGCCTAGCCTCTCTACTAAGTTTAACACCTTTAAGCATTATTCGGCAGATCTTCTCCAAGCTAAAGAGCTGAGCTGTTCGGGGAATAAACACGAGACGATAGATATCGATAACAGCGGGATTACCTTTCCTGTTGCTTACTATGACTACCCTATCTGCTCCAAGATCGTGTGCAGCTATTGCAAGGTGAGTAAAAGTAGCTTTACCTCTCGTGAACCTTAGTGAACTAGGGATTACATTGACTAGATCTTTTACAAAACTGCGTGTGCGCTGTGTTGGTCTATGAGAAGTGGTTATTAATACCCGTGGCAAGGCGGTCTCTTCTGCGTAGTAGCGAGATGTAGTGTATGCTTATATCAGAGGCTACTTCTTTTCGCTCCAGGGCGTATAAGCTGCGCCAGCCCAAATAGCACCACACTTTGGGCATTGCCATATACCTACGCTTATTCTCTTCATAACGCTCTTCTTACCACAGTAAGGACATGTATACTCACTGTAACGCTTCTCCATAACTTCTTTCCATTTTTTCCTAAGTGAAGAACCATATCTAGCTCCAAAGCGCCCAGCTATACCTACAACCTTTGTTCTCCCCATAGCTATCCACCTTTGAAGTTAACCCGCTCTTTCTCTCTTATATCCTTTGTGGCTTCTCTTACAGCCGTTATAAGCTTAGGAGCGTTGCTTAAGGCGAGCTCTACAGCTTTCTCAATCTCGGTCTCCGTGAAGTAATCCAATCCTGCTTTTTGCATCCCTGCTATGAGTCCTTCCTCTGTTACGGTTATTGAAAGTCTGGCGCTGCTAAGAGCTTCTTCCTCTTGATTAGGGTCCACTACTAGGTAATTACCTATCTTGTATACCGAAACAGTCGCAACAAGACGGGATACAGGTAATAGTCCTTGACTTTCTTCACGCTTTACTGTAACTTCCCCGGTCTCTTTATCAACGTCGATGGCCGGTATGCGCGTTGACATGAGTGCGGCCATGGAAGCAAGCATACAAGCGTCAATG
>QMWT01000062.1 GCA_003661775.1 Thermoprotei archaeon | reverse complement strand
TAGGGAGGATGTTAAGAAGGCTATAGGGCTGTTCCCAGCCAATATAGAGTTTAGATGGGATAGCGACTTCGAGAACTTCCTAGCGAAGGAGAAGAGGCGTAAGAAGATTAGGAGGCAGGACACCATCGAGTACTATAAGAAGCTATTCAAAGAGAACTTGGAGGGTAAGCAACTGACACCCGAGCTGGTAGACTTCGTCGTAAAGCATAGGAATAAGTGGTTGCGCAACATCTTCAGGCACTACATCCAGTACCTCTACCATAAGAGGAAGATACCTATAGAGACCTATGGCTGGGTCATGGAGGTTGTGCCGAGCAGAAGCTACGAGAACAAGGTGAGGATATTCAAGATAGATCTAGACCTTTTCAAGAAAACGATGGATTTCCTGAGGGGAAGGCATGAGCTGTACTACCTGTACTATCTAGTGATGTACTACTCGGGTATCAGGCTAGAGCACGTGGTTAAGCTTGTGGAGACCTACAGCCCTGATGAAATAGTGTATGTTGAGATGATGGATGACTACAGCGCTAGGCTTGTATGCTTCGACGAATTCTGCAGGTACTACCTAGGGTACAGAGGAGGGAAGCCATGTGATTGGGTATACTTTCCAAAAGAGTTAGTTGAACTGCTTGAGAGGTATGGAGGTACTAAGAGGGATAGGTCTAAGGTAAGTGACTACGCTAGGTATCACGACCTCCTAAGACCTAAGTACTTAAGGAAGCTCCACTGGCAATTAGGTAAGAAGGTGGTTAGGGACAAGGATGTCCTGAGGTTCATCCAGTCACGCTTCGGCGAGTTAAAGATAAGCGAGGAGAGATATGCAGACCTCCTCTCCGACGCAGACGAGGAATATCCGAGGCTCGCGGAAGCACTAAGAAGAGGATTAGAGGACACCGAGTACCTCAAACACCTACTGCTAAATAAAAGAGTGAAAAAGAACCAGTAATTATCAGGCACATAGGAGGTGTATATAGCATCCCCTGTATAAAGAGAAGTTTGCTGATCAGCTCCCAACCCTATCGTAACCGGAGTAAGCGCTGTAAACCATCAGCTGATGGTATGGTTCGGGAGAACACCAAAACTTTTTGCGGTTGGGGGAGGAACCTCAAACCCACAACTAGGCAAACTAACGTAATGATGAAGCTCATCTATCTGAGCAACTAGTAGTTTCACAATTGCGACACCTGAATTTCAGTATAAGTTGCATTTACCAGGTAGCTTATGTGCGTGTAGAATTTCCAGAACACTCTTCTTGGTATCTTTTACGAGGGATAGCCCTCTATTCCTTGTATTGATAAAATCTTCAACTAGTTTACTGTGGCTGCGTTTCACATCCTCGAATATTTTACTAACAGACGCATACAAACCCCTCTCTTTAAGGAATCTCGCGTTGTTGGGGTAATCCCATTCTCCGTAGCCTGCTAAGGTCATGACAACAGCTTCCGTTAGTATATCCTTACCAGGTATATTGCTATACACAGCACTAGCCTTGCTATATACAAGCTTCGTAACCTCGTACAGCAACCTATTGTATAGAGGGCAAACCTCTTTCATAACCTCCTCGAACTTTTTCAGCTTCTCAACAAGTTCAGGGAAATGGTTCTTGAGATCGTGAAGAAGAAGTCTATAGTGCGTTGTAGGGGGCTCACCGAATCCAAAAGAGAATAACATACACCATGCACTAGAAGGGGGCTTGCTAAACTGTGTTTCGTTCCTAACCCAGGTAGAGATTTGACCCTCGCTAAGCCTAAATAAATCCTCGAACCTCTCTATGTCACTCAGTATCTTTTCTAGGCAATTCACCTTGATATCCTCGAAGTGTCTACGCTTCCTCCACGATAACTCAGTGTATCGATAGGTGAGGTACGCAGCTAGAAAAGAGGAGGCTAATGCAGAGAGGAGGGAGAAAGCTATGGTGGTAAGGGTTCCGGTCTCCAAGGTTAAGTACCTATACTTCTAGCTCTCTCGGTTCTGAATCTAACAAGCTCTATCAGCTCGCTGTAGAGCTTCCTTATCTTATCCTCGCTGAACCCTAGGGAACCTAAAACAAACTTCTCCATATCCATCCTTTCCGGTCTCCTAGCCTCAACCTCTATATCAGCGGGTCTTAGACTTAGCATCCTATGCACCACCTTAAGGAAGTCATCAAACATCCCCTTCTCTTTGAGATGTCTCTCAAGCCATATCGGGTTGACTATGGGTATTGTCTCATAATCTACTGTCTTTATATCTAATGCTCCCTGACCTAGGTTAGCTCTACCTATGAGCTCCATACCCAAGTAAGTTAATACAGAGTTTGCAACAGCAAATAACGTCTCAGGTAAAACCTTTCCTCTATACTCGTCTCGAAGATAACCTACATACAATCGTAGATCTACTTCTGCATCCCTAATCATATTGAGCCATACGCTATAGTTCTTATACACAGCATTTCTAAAAATTAGGATACCTCCCGATGTATCTGGGAGCTTAAGCCATGAAGAGGATCCTAGGGAAGCATAGATTGTTGGAAACCTTCTATTTGTCTCGTATTCTTCTTTAACGAAGTTCTCCGCCCATTCGATATATTCGCGTGTTCCTGGGTCCTTCACAGCTGTTTTATCTCTGACCCAGAGCACATAGTCTTCCTTCCTTAGAAGCGGTACGCTGGATAAACCATACGGCGCGTTCCTAAGGTGAGCTGGTCTAATAAGTCTGCGAAGGTATTCCTTACTTATTTTCAGCAGCTTCCCCGAACTTCTTAGAGTAAGGTATTTCTCATCATCGCTAACATAGGTCCAGTGTCTTGACGGTAGATAGAATATTTCGTTCGCATTAGTTGTGATGCCACGTTTAACCTCCAGTAGTTCACCCAGCAACATTATTCTGTCTTCGTCTCCCTTCACATACTTGAATACCAGGTCTAGATACTCTTTAGGTCCTTTAACAATCCCTAGCTTACCTATCTTCTCCTCAAGCAAGAAGATGAGTTTCTTAGTCATGGTAACCACCTTCATGTTATCCGATTCGCAGAAAGCGTACTCCTCTCCCTTTGGAGGTCTACATCTATCGGCTTCCTCATAGATCGATCTTATCTTCTCATAGTATCTCTCATTAGCTATGAAATCTGTGGCGGGTGGAGGATCACCTATCAATTCCTGCAGAGGCTTTTTTAGGAACAAGAACCTTGTTGCATAGTTTTTCTCTCTGCTTTTTTCAGCTATAATTATATTGGTTATTATAGCCGCATCCTTAAACCATCTTTCAACCAGAGACTCTATAATGTACTCAACCCTGAAGTTGTTGAAGAGCCACTGTTTCAGTGCCTTACCGTACTCGGCATTAAGCCACGAGTTCTCGACTATGAATCCCAGTCTACCACCATCGCGTAGGAGCTTCCCCGCACCTACGAGAAAGTAGGCATAGATGGACGCTTTTTCGCTCCACCCCTCTATGTCTTGGACAACCTTTCTAAGGCGCACCTTGTAGTTTCTATCATAGTATGCCATAGACATCTCTTCTTGTCTAGTATAAGGAGGATTCGTAGCAACATAGACATAATCGGGCTTTAGGGGGAGTTTGAAGAAATCGTAGTGATGGATCTTGGGTACGTATCGGTAACCCTCCTTTATGTCTTCTAGAGCCTGTATATACAGGTTTATCTTTGCGAGCATCGATGCTAGCCTATCTATGTCAACACCTTCCACGTACTCGTACACCGGTGTCTTCAGCTTAGCAAGTTCCGTACTGTGCATTATCTTCCAGTAGTTCAGAGCTCTTACAAGGAAGGTTCCAGAGCCGCATGCTGGATCCAGAAACTTATCGGGTTTACCATCTTTTTTGAACACTCCCGTAAGAATTAAGTCAACTATCTTTGTATCGGTGTAGTGCTGCCCCAGAAGATGTCTACGCTCTTCATAGATAAGCCCCTCGAAGATCCTCCCTATAACGTCTATGCTTATATCGCTCCACTTTATCTGGTTGAGATACCTGACTATCTCCTTGAGCTGTGGTAGGGATGCATCTACGAAAGGTAGCTTGTCAACACTGTTTACACCGAAAATCTCTTCGAAATCACCTGTTCTCTCTATAGCATAGCTAAACAAGGCATTAGCTATCTTTTTGAAGAACTCCGGATCCTTAGCATCCTCGATAGGTTTTATGGATTCCTGGAGCTTAGCAGCCATATCGGTGTCGATGCTCTGCAGTACTAGGTAGAAGAGGAGCTTCATTGTGAAGGTATAGATCTGTTCCTTGAGGAGCAGTCTAAGGAGATTGCGGAACTCGTTGACGTTTCTAGGTTTCTTAAAGCCCCTCTCGCCGATCCAGCTATCAACGAGTTTCCTAATCTCTGCGTTTTTCTTATATAGGGTTTCGAGCTGCATAATGCCTCTGGAAGCACCTTCTTCGATGAGCTTTCTAATGGTATCAATAACTTCTCTGCTTAAGTCAAGGGTTTTACCCTCAAGAACCTCTTTAAGGCTCAGTAAGAACCTCTTGAGATTTTCGCGAGCCTCTCTATGTGTCTTTATGTGTTTGTAGTCCGCAATGGAGGATACCCAAGGCATAATCTTAAAGGGGAAGTCGGATACTGGAACCCAGCCGCTAATAGGTCCCTTGATATAATCTAGCAGTGTTACTTGTTTTCTCTCAGGCTTAGCTACGTATCTGAATAGCTTGAGGTAGCGCATGTTGTGTATTCCGTAGAGCTTCACACCCCTGTTTTTCCTATACCACTCAGCATAGCGGAGCGCCTGCTCGTTCAGCTTAGGATCGCTGAGAGGGACCTCCGGCTTCTTAATCTCAATCACTGCTACGGGCTCTCCCTTATAGTATATAACAACATCGGGGTAGCCTGAAGGAGTCTTCTTCTCAACCTCGGCATCGAACCCTAGGGGCTCACCAATAATTGTTATCATCTTTGCAAACTCGGCAGCGTAAGTCCTTTCAGTTGGCTCCTCAGCCATAATTAACACCTCTATTTCTTAGGCTTGATTCTAATAACATACTCAGATCTCTTACCGCTCCGAGGACTAATACCAAAGTAATAATTGAAGACCTTATGGCATCTAGGACATTCAAGCATTCTAACAGTGTAGAACCTGAATCTCCATGGCTCTCTAAGAAGCTTAAAACTATTGACATCAGCCTCGAATCCGCAGTAAGGACACTTAACCACTCTCCCCACCTCTCTTTTTAACAATTATTTTTCCGTCCTCAAACAACCACTCTATCTCATCGTTTTCCTTAAGCTCTAGGAGCTTCCTAACCTCACGAGGTATCGTCGTCCGGTAGTATCTGCCAACACGGGTGACAGCAAGTATTGGCATAACTTCTCTAGCACCTACTATAGAATATGCTTCATAGAAGATAAAAACAGTGTGTTAGTAATACCTCTATACTACTTCTTCGTCTTCTCATACTCGTAGTATTTCTTAAGCGTTGCTACAGGATCTTGCGAGTGAATTACCTTAACCGATACCTCACCTAGCTTATAGGTAACCAAGTATTCTATAAGAAGCTCAAGGTTATGAGGATCGAAATAGATATCATACACTTTTACGTTACTTATACCCTTTACATCTAGAAGAACCTTCTTAACAAGCTCGAAAAGTTTCAAAGGATCTTTCTCAGCAAGTTTAAACAACGTACCCCTATCAATGTCTAACGGTTTAAACTCGTCGAAGACGTATACCCAAGTATCCATGTTACGACCCCATATTGCATTCAGGATATCTATAAGCACTCATCCTAATTATCTTAATGCTTAACAAGCTACACTATTGGAACAGTCGGCTCATAAAACATTACTTTCTTAACCTTCTTGACGCTTTTTTCAATACAAAGGGTTAGAGGGGGTGATAAACAGTGCCACCACCATTCCTGAAGCACACTGAATGGTTCCTGAAGAACATAGTTGATAAGGAGTTGATGAAAAAGCTAGGTGAGAGAATAGCGAGAGCTTATGATGACTTATTCGAAGAAGTAGTCTATAGAGCGCACCACAACTCATTCAAGATCACTTTCGCTGATGTCTTCTACAAAGATTTCCTAGTAATTGCAAAAGCATGTGGGATGAAAAAGAATTTTTGGAGATACTTACCAGAAGGATCAGCAGTAAGATACATGATTGAGAGGAATAAGAAATTCGATAAATACTTGAGGAAAAAGAAGCGGAGACTAGTTGGAGAT